>JBOHRQ010000058.1:0-13946 GCA_050732875.1 Gemmatimonadota bacterium
AGGCCTTCCACGTCGCGCGCGGCCATGGCCTCGAAGAACCGATCGAGGGTGGCGAGCACCTCCGCCTCCTCCGCCTGCCAGACGATCCTCCCGCCGACCATCGTCAGGACCGGGCGTATGTCGTCGAGCCGCTCGGGGGGAACCTCGAACGGGTCCTCGGACAGCACGACGAGATCGGCCATAGCCCCGGGCACCAGCCGCCCCTTGTCTTCCTCCGCGAACTCGGCGTACGCCGATCCGCTCGTGTACGCTCGGAGCGCCTCCTCGAGCAAGATCTTCTCCTCCGGCACCCACCCCTCGGGGTGGTCCCCGTCCAGCGTTCGCCGGGTGACGGCCGCGTAGACCGTCCGCATGGGGTCGAGCGGCGCCACCGGCCAGTCGGTGCCGAAGGCGAGCGGGACGCTGGCGTCGAGAAACGACCGGAACGCGTACGTCGTCTTCGCCCGCGCGGGTCCGATCTTCCGCTCGGCCCAGCGGCCGTCGTCGATCGCGTGGAACGGCTGGACGCTGGCGATCACGCCCATCTCCGCCATGCGGGCGAAGTCCTTCTCGGCCATGTGCTGGGCATGCTCGATCCGGAAGCGCCGGTCCCACCCCGGATTCGCCGCGCGGATCCGCTCGAACTGATCCAGGACCAGCGAGATGGCGGCGTCGCCGATCGCGTGGATCGAGAGCTGCAGGCCCGCCCGGTCGGCGCCCGCGGCGAGCCCGAAGAACGAGTCCGGGGGCTGCATGACGGCGTCCAGGAGCCCTCGGTTCTCGGGATTGTCCGCGTAGGGCGCGGACATGTAGGCGGTCGACGATCCGAGCGCGCCGTCGGCGAACGCCTTCAGGCTCCCGCGTCGGACCCATTCGTCGCCGCTCCCCGCCCGGACGCCGGCGCCGGCCTCCTCGATCCAGTCGCCGAGCCAGGTCCGGCAGAAGACGCGCACGGTCAACCGGTCATCGCGGGCGTACTCCTCGAGGAGCCGGATCCCGACCGGCCCGGCGTCGTAGCACATGTCCTGGACGCTGGTCAGCCCGACCTCGGCGGCGTGGGCGAGGGCCGCATCCAGGGCCTCGCGATACTCCTCCTCGGTGATCTCGGGAATGGCCGCCCGGACGAGCTCGCCGGCGTCGCGAAGGATCCCGGTCGGCTCCCCGGTCGCCGGGTCGCGGTCGATCCGCCCGCCGGCCGGGTCGGGGGTCTCGGCGGTGACTCCGGCGGCCTCCAGGGCGAGCGAGTTGGCGAGGCCGATGTGCCCGTCCGGGCGCCGGATCCAGACCGGGTTCCCGGGCGTCACCGAGTCGATGAGCTGGCGGCTGGGGAGAGGATGGCCGGGCCACCGCTCGTGGTCCCACGCCGCTGGGAGATCGATCCAGCGGCCGGCCGGGAGGGTCCCGGCGTACGCCTTCAGCCGGCGGACGAACTCCTCGGGCGTGTCGCTCGTCAGGAGATCCGGCGACAGCAGCGTGAAGCCGCCGTCGAAGAAGTGCGTGTGGGCGTCGTTGAAACCGGGGACGACCCGCCGGCCGCCCAGATCGATCCGGCGGACCGGAACGTCCTGTGGGAACCCGCGCGTGCCTTCGTCCCGGAGAAGCTGCGAGATCCGGCCGTCCGCGATCACCAGCCCCCGTGCTTCCGGCACAGCGGAGTCGCCGGTCCAGACACGTGCGTTCTCCAGGATCAGGATCTCCATCGGGGACTCCTGGGCGTGGAGGGTGGCGGGCGGCAGGAGGAGCGCGAGGAGGGCGGACGTCACCCCGACGAACCGGATCATCCCTCCGCCGCCATGAACCCGGCGAGCATCTCCGCCACCTCCTCCAGGAAGATGCGGTCCCGCTCGTCGAAGGCGTCCAGCCAGTCCGAGTCGATGTCGATCTCGCCGACCACGGCCCCGGCGCCCCGGATCGGCACGACGATCTCCGAGCTGGTCGAGGGAAAACAGGCGATGAACTCGGGCCGGGCGGAGACGTCGGGGACGACCTCCGTGCGGCCGGTCTCGGCCGCCAACCCGCAGATCCCCTCGCCCACGGCGATCCGGGTGTGCTCGGTCTCCTCGGGCCCGCTCCAGGCCGACAGCACGAGCTCGTCTCCCTCGACCACGTAGATCCCGACCCACGAGTAATGATCGAAGCCCTCGTACAAGGCGGTGCAGGTCAGCTCCTGGGCGTCGATCTCGTTGCCGGCGGTCTTCAGCGTCGCGCGAAGATCGCGGATCGCCTCCCCATAGGCATCGGGATCGACCTCGGGACGGGGCTCGGCGTCCTTCAACCTGGGCTCCTTTCGCTCGCCTTCGGCAGGTCCGGAAGCACGCTCTTTATCTCGGCCCGGACGCGCTCGACGAGCTCATCCAGGCGCTCCCTCGACCGTCCGGCGACCTCGATGGGCGGCCGGACGCCCACGTGAATCGCCCCCGGCAGGATCCACCACGTGCCCTTGGGCATCAGCCGCTCGCTTCCCACGATCCCGACCGGCAGGATCGGCAGCCCGGTGTCGATCGCGAGATGGAATCCGCCCCTCTTGAACGGCAGCAGGGATCTATCGCGGCTCCTCGTGCCCTCCGGCATGATCACGAACGACACGCCGCCCGGGCTTTCGGCAGCCGCCCGCTTCAGGGAGCGGACCGATTGCTCCCTGTTCTGCCGGTCGATGGCGACGTGGCGGCTCAGCCCGTACGCCCACCCGAATACGGGGACGCGGATCAGCTCGCGCTTGCCGACCCATCTCAGGTCGCGCCCGCGGCCCAGAAGATAGTGGAGGGCCGGGATGTCGTACATGCTGCGATGGTTGGCCATCACGATGTACGACTTTCCCGCCCGCATGTGCTCGAGGCCAGCGACGGAGAGCCTGACGTTCGACCCGCGCAGGATGAACCACACCCAGAAGCGCTCGATTCCCCGGATCATGCGGCCGTCCGGGGAGACCAGGACGGTGGGGACGTAGAGGGCGACGCAGACCAGGGTGAGGAGCGCCAGCAGCACCCAGCATCCGGCGGTCCGGAGCGTGGCCCACGCCCACCACCATGCCGACCGCTCGCGGGCGGCCGGCGCCGTCACGGCAGGCGCGCCCGCAGGCTCAAGCGCTCCGCCCAGCCCTCGAAGAGATGCGCGATCCTGTGCCGGGGATGGGCGAGCATGAAGGCCTCCCCCGCCCGGACCGCCTGGCGGACGCGGCGGTCCTCGGGAATCACCCCGAGCGACCGGCAGGCCAGCCCGAGATGGTCCTCGACCACCCGCTGGAAGCGCTCCAGATAGGCGGTCTCGCGCCGGCCCCGGGCGCGGTTGAGGACGAGGAGCGGCGTGTCGTCGCGCAGGATCCCGTTCAGCTCGGTCCGAACCTCCGGAAACTCCTCTCCCAGCGCCGTCGCCAGCGCGGTCACCGAGCGGTCCCGCTCCCCCTCGGGCGCCTCACCGCGATAGTAGCCCAGGATGAAGGTCACGATGTCGGGCCGCTCGCGAAACTCCGTGAGGAGCCGGCGTAGGAGATAGTTCTTGAGGAACCCGTAGGCGTTGCTGAAGGCGGTCTCCTCGGGGTTCATGACCACCAGCTTGAGGTCGCCGAGGAAGAAGAAGTCGAGCGTCGCGGGAGCGCTTCCGGCGGGAAGATCGAGGACCACGAACCGGGCATCCAGGCCGACCAGAGCTCGGACCAGGTCGAGCTTCCGATCGCGGATCGGATCGACCGCCGTCACCATGTCGAACGATCCGGCGACGTACCGCAGGCCCTCGACCCGGGTCGGTTGGGACACCCCGTTCAGGTCGTCGGCGCGACCGTCCAGGAAGTCGCCCAGCTCGGCCTCGGGGAAAGGCTCGCCCAGCAGAAGGTTGAGGTTGGACCCCCCGAAATCGAGATCCACCGCCACGACGCGGTCGGAGACCTCCCGGCGGGCCAGGGCCAGGGCGAGATTGGCGGCGACGAACGACTTGCCGACCCCACCCTTTCCCCCGCCGACGGCGACCATGACCGGCCCCGGGCGGGGTTCAGCCACGGTGGATCAAGCTTCGTCCGATCCGGTGTCGAGTGACGGCATGTATTCGGTCAACGCGTCGGTCAGGGTCTGCACGACCGCCATGTCCAGCGTGTACTGCCCGAGGATCTGCAGGCGCGACAGCGCCTCGCCCAGGGTCAGCCGCTCGCGGTAGGGACGCGCGTGCGTGAGCGCCTCGAGGGTGTCGGCGACGGCCACGATCCGCGCGCCGGGATCGATGGCGTCTCCGGAGAGACCCTCGGGGTAACCCGTCCCGTCCAGACGCTCGTGCTCCTCGCGGACGATGCGGGCGACATCGGGCGTCATCCCCGGGATCTGCTTGAGCAACTCGTTACCTCGCTCGGGATGCTGTCGGATCGTGGTGTCGAAGACCTTGGGCGCCAGACGAACGTCCGCGTCCCAGGCCTCCCGCGAATCGGACATGCCGATGTCGTGGAGAATGGCGGCGGTGGCCAGGTCGATGATGTCGCTGAGGGTCGCGCCGAGCTGCTCGGCCGTGAGGATCGAGAGGACCGCGACGTTCACGTGGTGCCGCTCGAAGTAATCCTTCTCGGTACGCCGGAACACCTCCCTCAGGATCGAGCCCGGGTCCTCGCGCATGACCTCCAGGAGGTCGTACAGGGCGTAGCGGATCTCTCCCAGGTCGACCTCGGTCTCGAGATCGTCCGTGTTGAGGACGCGCCAGGCGAGCGAGAGGGCGGCCTCGTAAGGCGAGACGCGGGGGGCACCATCGATACGCGGGGCCTCGTCGATGCCCGGCTCCTCCTCCATTTCCTCGGTCTTAAGCTCAGCGGTCGGAACCACCGCGGCGTCTTCCTCGACGGGCGCAATCTCCGACGCCACCACCTCGTCCGCGTCGATCTCCGCGGCGGTCACCACGACGGTCCGCGTCTCGGCGAACCCGTGCTCTTCCTCGACCGGCTCGAGATCCAGGCGATCGGGCATGCTTTCATGAGAGAGGGCGGCCACACCGGCGCGCGGCCCTTCGTGGCGCGGCCGGTCGGCGGCGCGATCGCCGGAAGGACGTGCGGTTTCGGGGTCGTGGACCTGCTCCTCGAGGTGGGTCGGCTCGGCACCCGCCTGCCTCGTCGGAGCCGATGCCGCAGGCTCGCTCTCCTGGATGCTCTCCCGGCGGTCCACCCGCGTTTCGTTCGAAAGGATCGAAGCCCGGGGGGTGGTACGCGGCGCCTTCGATCGCTGTGCGATGGGAGGCGACATGAAGTCGTCCCCCAGGGGGATCGGCGTAGCCGCGGCGCGACGCTTCTCGGCCAGGCGTTCGCGGTCCTCCTGCACGCTGTCGCGCAGCTCGAGGAGCCCCTCCGGATACGAAAGACCGGTGGAGAGGATCATTCCCATGGGCGGGTCTCCGACCTGCAGGGAGCGCGCGATGGCGCACGGCGCAGCCTCGCCCCAGGCCTCCTGCACGAAGCGGTCGAACTGCTCCCGCCCTCCCTCATTGATCCACTGTTGCGGGAGACGGGCGATCGGCAGGACCGACTGGGCATCCGACCAGGCAAAGCCTTGCGGCTGCCAGGCGGCCCCGCGTCCAGGCAGTGACTCCATCCACCCCGGGGCGTCCTGGGAACACATCTCCAACGACAGCTCGATCTCCCGCCAGCCGACAAAGCCGGGGGTGGCCAGGTGCGCCGCGAGGGCCGCCGGAGAAAGCGGGGTCACTGCCCCGTGACGGGGGAGTTCGAGCAGCCGGACCACCCGCTCCATCACCTCGTTGGCCTCCAGCTCGGCCGAGATCCCCAGCCCGCGAGTGGGCTGGACGAGGAAGATGCTGGCCTCGGGAGCCTCCAGCAGCGTGTTGAGGGCGATCAGTCCGCGGGCGCGGTCGTCGGGCGCCGACTGGACGCCGGGCAGCCGGGCGATCGCCAGACGTCCGACGTCCGAAGCCACTTCCGAGGCGAGCTCCAGCACCGCCCCCATGAGCGCTCCGGCCCTGGAGCCGGCGTGACCCACGACGACGAGGAGCTCGTCTTCCGACTCCGTCAGGATCCGAGCCAGATCCCCGGTGACGAGTCCGCCGTCGGTCTCCACGGCGTGGGCGGGCACTCCCCGGGAAGCGAAGAACTCGACCGCCCGGACCCCCCAGTCACCCAGACCGATGACGCGCACACGCGGTCCGTTTATCGTAGTCATTCCTGACTGAAAATTACTGGAGTGCATCCCATCCTCCGATCATCGAGACGAGCCAGCCGAGTCTCCCCCACCCAATCGTCTGGGGGGTCCCCTTCGGGATCGCCCACGAAGACCGGGGGTCCAAGCTTCGGGCGCCGCGAGAAACGTCCTTGCTTGCCTCCCGAAGCAAGACTCATACCACAGTTGCGGATGGTCGGTGCGGTGTCGGCGTGCAGCGCGGCCCGGAACTTACACGCGCTTCCGCCGGAGGGTCAACCATTTCTCCTGTTCTGCACCCGACCGGCGCGATTTCCGCTCGGAGTTCCGCGATCATTCCGCCCTCTGTCCACCCACGAATCTCCGCACGAGCCGGGCGAAGCGGTTCCGGACACGTTCGGCCACGCTGGTGACCTCCTCGTGCGAGAGGCCGTGGGGGCCGAGACCGGCCGCCAGGTTGGTGAGGAGGGAGATCCCGGCCACGGGGAGGCCGAGCTCCCCTGCCGCCACCACCTCCCCTACCGTGGACATGCCCACCGCGTCGGCGCCGATCCGGCGGAAGAAGCGGATCTCGGCGGGGGTTTCGTAGGAGGGCCCGAGGACGCCGATGTAGATCCCCTCGCGGAGCAGGATTCCCTCGTCGAGCGCCGCGGCATGGAGCCTCTCCAGCAGCTCCGGAGAGTACACCGCCGTCAGCCGTGGGAAGAGGTTCTCGATGCGCTCCGGGGTCCGGCCGAGCAGCGGGCTGGCAAACTGCAGGTTGATGTGGTCCCGGATCGCCATCAGGGTGCCGGGCGGGTTCTGCGGATCGAGGGATCCCGCCGCGTTGGTCAGAAGGAGGTGGCGCGCGCCGAGGAGGTGAAGCACGCGCACCGGCAGGATCACCGACGCCGGATCGTAGCCCTCGTAGACGTGGAACCGGCCCTGGGCCATGCCGACGGTTACCCCGTCCAGCAGCCCCACCACGAAGTTTCCGGCGTGACCCGGGACGGTGGTCCGCGGGAAGCCGGGGATGTCCCGATAGCAGACGACGATCGGGTTCGCGAGCTCCTCGGCCAGGAAGGAAAGGCCGGAACCCAGGATGAGCCCGGCCGTAATCTCCTCAGCCCCGGCTGCCTTCAGCCTGTCGAACGCCCTCTCGGCCAGCGCCCAGCGACCGGTCACGGGATGGACATATCGCCCAGCGCCGCGCCTCGGGCTCACAGGAGAATGCCGGCCACCGAGGCGCACATGAACGTCGCCAGGGTCCCCCCCACCATGGCCCTCAAGCCGAGCCGCGACAGGTCGGTCCTCCGGTCGGGAGCCATCCCCCCGATGCCGCCGATCTGGATGGCGATCGACGAGAAGTTCGCGAAGCCGCACAAGGCGTAGCTGGCGATCACGACAGAACGCGGGTCGAGGGCGCCCTCCTGCAGCAGGTTCGCGAGCTGGAGGTAGGCGACGAACTCGTTCACCACCGTCTTCACCCCGAGGAGGGACCCTATGATCCGGGCGTCGCCCCACGGCACCCCCATGACCCATGCAATGGGCGCCATCAACCAGCCGAGCATCCACTCGAGCGAGAGAACCTCCAGGCCAACCAGCCCCCCGAGCCAGCCGAGCAAGCCGTTCAGGACTGCGATCAAGGCGATGAAGGCCAGAAGCATCGCACCCACGTTGAGCGCGAGCGCGAGTCCCTCGCTCGCCCCCCGGCTCGCGGCATCGATCACGTTGACGTCCGGGGAGGGCACGTCGGCCTTCAACGTCCCCCGGGTCTCGGGCTCGCCGTCCTCGGGATACATGACCTTGGCGATCACGACGGTCGCGGGAGCGCTCATCACGCTGACCGCCAGCAGATGGCCCGCGATGTCCGGGAAGTAGGTGTACAGCATCCCCACGTAGGCGACGAGCACACCGCCGGCCACGTTGGCGAAGCCACCGACCATCACGCAGTTCAGCTCGCTCATCGTCATCCCCTGCACGAACGGCTTGACCATGAGCGGGGCCTCTGTCTGGCCGAGGAAGACGTTGCCCGCGGTCGACAGGCTCTCGGCGCCGGAGGTCCCCATCGTGCGTTGCATGACCCACGCCATCGCCTTCACGAGGGCTTGCATCACCTTCAGATAGTACAGGATCGTCATCAGCGATGAGAAGAAGATGATCGTAGGGAGGACGGTGAAGGCGAAGAAGGATCCCACGTTCGCCCAGCGATCGGTCACGACTTCCCGGAGCGGGGCCATCGTCGGCTCGCCCCCCGGAATCCCGACCGGGACGTTGTTGTAGATCAGATTGCCGAAGATGAACTTCGCGCCCTCCTGCGTATACTGGAGGAGCCGGATGACGACGTCGTTCATGAGCGCGAAGAACTGGCGGCCGGGCGGGGTCTGGAGGATGAGGAGGGCGAACACGAACTGAAGCGCCACCCCCCACCACACGATCCGCCACGGAAAGGCCCGGCGGTCGACCGAGAAGATCCACGCGATGAGAACCATGACGGCAAGGCCGAGAGTCGAGATCGCGCGCTCCCACCAGTGGGTCCCGGTGAGCTCGACGCGGCGGAACTGTCGGGTGGTTTCCTGAACCGGTGCCGCTTGTCCCGAGGCAGCGGGCTCGACGGTGGAGCCGGCCGCCGCCGTGTCCTGCGAAGCCCCGGCGCCGGGATCGACGGGCTCCTGCGCGGCCTGGGCGCGGAACCCTGCAACGACGAGCAGAAGAAGCGTGAGCCAGAGGGCAAGAAGCCCGGCCTGCGGCGGGCGGAAGCGGCGTCGCCGCTCGGCGGGGCGAATTTCCGTCATCGGCGACCCCAATATATGTCATGAAGTGGCGCCGCGAGCCGGATCTCGGGCTCAGCGACCAACATTCTCGTAATAGCGCAGCCCGCCGGCGATCTCGCCTACCAGCAGATCGGGATCACCGTCGGCGTCCAGGTCGGCGAAGACGGGCGCGGCGATCCCGGGGAGATCGAGCGCCGGTCCCCCGGCCACGAAGGCCGCTTCGACAACTCCTCCGCCCCCGTTCCAGAAGACGGCCGTTTCCCCCGACTCCGAACCGACCAGCAGGTCCGGGTCGCCGTCGGCGTCCAGGTCGGCGAAAGCGGGAGCGCTCCGGCGGCCGGCGTCGAAGGCGCCGAGCGTATCGGTCACGAGGACGAACGATGGCTCGCGCGGCGTGCCGTCGTTCCGCCACAGGTTGAGCTCGCCCGACGACTCCCCGGCCACGAGATCCAGGTCGCCGTCCGCGTCCAGATCGGCCAGGGCGGGCGAGGCATGGCTGCCACGGGTCAGCTCGACGAGCGGCTCGGGGTCCGCGAACCGCGGCGCCGTCGGCGTCCCCTCGTTCCAGTAGAGCTGGACGTCCTCGTTCCAGGTCCCGGCGACCAGGTCCAGGTCGCCGTCGGCGTCCAGGTCGGCGAGCACGGGCGCGTAGTGGAACTCGCCCTCCACATCGAGCGAACCGGCCAGCCGGAGCTCGGGCCGCCCCTCGGTCCCTATGTTCTCGAACCAGTAGATCCGCGCCGTCTTCGGATCGCGCGGATCGATCTTGTTGCCGAGGAGGAGATCCGGGTCGCCGTCGCCGTCCAGGTCGCCGACCGCCGGGACGCTCTCGGCGCCCACGTCGATCTGGCCGATCAGCCGGCGGGTCGCGACCCGCCAGCCGTCGGCCCCCTGCAGAAGGAGGTAGAGGTTGTCGGCCGCCGTGGTGATCGGGTTGTACGCACCGCCCAGAACACCGACGACAGCGTCCAGGTCGGCGTCCCCGTCCACGTCACCGAAGGTCGACGCGTTGTAGCCGCTGGTCGAGATCGGATCGCCGGGCGGAAACGGCACCGGCCGGTTAGAGAAGGCAGGCCTCTCGCACGTGCCGACGTTCTCGAGGATCAGAAGGCCCGGCTCGAAGAAGTCCCCCCACATGAGGTCCTTGTCACCGTCCGCGTCGATGTCGGCGAACACGAGCGTGTTGGCGCCGTGGAGGCTGGGGGTGATCTGGGCCACGATCTTGATGCGCTCGAAGTCGTCGGTCACGAAGGCGAAGGTGGGGGCGTCGCCGCCCTCCCACGGGGCGATTGCCTCGTAGCGGGTCACGCTGCCGTCGAGCCGGCCGAGCATGAGGTCGAGCCGTCCATCGCAGTCGAAGTCGACGACGTTGGGGATGTTCTGCCGGTCGGAGAAGATCGCCGTCCCCCCCGTGTCGCGGAGGGTGTCGACGACGCCCACGAAGCTCGGCCCGGCGACAGGCCCCCGATTCTCCCACGCCCGGATCATGCTGAACTTCGCCTCGCCGAGGAGATCGGGATCGCCGTCGCCGTCGAGATCGGCGAAGCGGTACCACTCGCCGACGTGAAGTCCCGCGAACCGGTCGGTGCGCCAGTCGAAGCGGATCTCGGGTCCGTCGAGCCGCTCGAAGAAGTCGATCCGGTCGGCCGCCTCCTGGACGAACAGGTCGAGGTCGCCGTCGGCGTCGATGTCGACGATCTGGGGCCGGGGAACGTTGAAGCCGCCCAGGAACGGATGGTCGTACGGCTGTCCGGCGGAATCGGCGACCGGGAAGGCGGTCACGCGGCGCTCGAAGCGCGGCAGCGAGGCGCCGGTGGACGCCCGCCCGGGGTCGCCCTCCAGCCCGCCGGCGGAGGCCGCGCACGCCGCGGCAAGGACGGCGACGACCGCGCCCGGAACGAGTCTCAGCGCCGGGGTCGCGGGGGAAGGGTCTCGATCCCCGCGGCGTTCGGGCCCACCTCTAGGACGTCGACGATCTCACGTGTCTCCGGGTCGATCACGACGACGGTGCCGGCCTCTGGATCGTCCCCTTCCGGCGCGTACGTCCCCTCCGTGTTGTTGTTGGAGACGAACATCCAGCGGCCGTCGGGCGACGGCGCTACGGCGTGGGGCTGGGCCAGGCCGCGCCCCTCGATCCGGTCCATCACCTCCCAGCTCGACGCGTCGACGACGGCCACGGCGTCCGCGCGGTGGAGCGGCACCCAGACGTACCGGCCGTCGGGGGTGAACGCGGGGTGCCAGGGCGCGCCCCCGAGATGAACCGTCTGGACGACTCGCGGCGCACCGGGGTCGGTGAGATCGAAGACGAGGAGGTCGCCGCTGACCTCACCCCCGGCCACCATCGTCCGCCCGTCCGGCGAGACCGCGAACTCGACCAGCGTGTGGGCCGCGTGCGCCGCGTCGTGGGGGCTGGGCTCCGCCGTCACCGGCGCCGCGGGCGCTTCCCCGGCCGCCGGGACATCGATCAGGTTCACGTCCCCGCTCTCCAGATCGACGGCCGCGATCTGATTGACCGCCAGGCTCGCCGTGTACGCCCACCCGCCGCCGCGCCCGGCCGCCATCGCGTGCGGCCGGGGGAAGAGCACGTCGATCTCGTCCAGGAGCGTCATATCGGAGCGGCGGATCAGCGCGATCGAGGAGGGCGGGTTGACCGCCGTCATCGACCGGCCGACCAGGAGCAGATCCCGGGTGGGGTGCGCCACCACCAGGCCCGGCACCTCCATCTCGACCTGAGCCACGAGGCGGTTCGAACGGTCGAACTTGAGGACGCGGTTCTCGCCGATCAGCGTCACGTACCAGTGGCTGCCGTCCGGATCGACGGCGGTGTCGTGCGGCTTCGCGTTCGGACCCAACCCGAGCGTCCGGAGGTCCACCCGGGCGGTCTCCGCCCGCTGTCCGATGTCGATGATCGACACCGAGGCGCCGTTCTGATTGGCCACGTACAGGAACGGGCCCTCGGCGCGCGGCCCTGGGCTCGCGCCGGTTTCCGGAGCGGATACCCTGGCGTCCGGCGCGGAGGCGCAGGCCAGCACGATCCCCGCTGCCGCAAGGAGGGGCCGGAGCCTGCCGATCACGAGATCGGTCGGTCCTCCTCGGGACGGTACTTGAGGAGGAACAGTCCCTCGTCCCCACTCGTCACCACGATCACCCCGCTCTCGAAGAACGGGTAGTTGCTCCACGACCCCGCGAAGCGCGGCCCGTCGCTGCCATAGGGCACGGTGTCGAAGAAGCCGACCTCCTCCGGGTTCTCGATGTCCGAGATGTCGAGGACCCTGAGCCCGGCTACGTAGTTCGACTGGTAGACCTTGTCGCCGACCACGTACTGGTTGTGGTCGATCGAGGTCGTGTTGGGGTTCAGGAACTCCTCGGCCAGCACCGGGTCGTCGAGATCGGTGACGTCCCAGATCAGGGTCCGCGTGTGCTCGACGAGCCCGTTCAGTTCGTCCAGCTCGTCGTCCATCAGGAGATACCGGTGGTCCTCCGTGAGCCACGCCTGATGCGTGTAGGCCACGTTCGGGTACTCGGCGATGGCCACGGCCACAGGGTTCTGCTTGTCGGTGACGTCCGCGATAGAGAGCGCGGTCTCGTTCGAGCCGAAGCAGATCTCGCGACCCTGATAGTCCTCGTCCGGCCCCCGGTAGAGCACACACTGGGCATCGTGGGTGTAGCCTGTTTTCTGCCGGCCGGTCGACGGGTCGGAGAAGCAGCCCGCGAACGTCGGGCTCTCCGGATCGCGGATGTCGATCATGTGCAGCCCGCCCCCGCACGTGTCACCACCGCCGCTGTTGCCCACCGCGTATGCGTATCCCGTCTCGGTATTGATCGCGATGTTGTGCGCGCTGTGGATGCGGTCGTAGTGCGCGTCCTCGGTGAACGTCACGGGGGGGCTCTCGACGTTCCGGAGCCGGGTCAGGTCGAACACCTGGACCCCGTGCTCGCCCGCGCCGTCGGCGACGATGAAGGCGTGGTCCTGATAGACCTTGATGTCGCGCCACACCGAGCCGGGCGAGGTCTCGGTCTTGGGGAGCTCGCCAACGTACAGGGGCATCGTCGGGTCGGTGACGTCTACGAACGCGGTCCCGTCCATGCGACCGACCAGCGCGTACTCGCGCCCTGTTTCAGGGTCGGTCCAGCCCCAGATGTCGTTGAGCTCGACCCCGCGGGCGCCGCCGATCGACTGTACGGGCAGGAAAGCCAGCAGGTCGACATGCCCGCATTGGAACTGCCCCGCCGTGCCCCCACGGCAGTCCACCTCCCCACCCACGACCGCGGCGAGCGGCGCGATCTCGCTCGCCACCCGCGCCGCCACCTCCCAGCCGTCGGTCCGCCGCTCGAGAATGGCGCCGCTGCCGGCGGCATAGTCGTCACCGGGGAGGCCGGCAGCGGCGACGTCCCGGCCGACGGCGAGTGCACTCGCGAATCGATCCCCGGGCTCCAGGTCGGGAGCCGCGAAGCGAGTCATCGCCGTCCACTCCCGGGATTCCGGGTCGAACGTCACTCGGTATACGGCGCCTCCGAAGGCGTTGCCCCCCGGCGCGCCGATCCACACCTCGTCCTCGAGTGGGACGATCGTCGAGCCGAACTCGAGCGGCGGGCGGCCCGTGAAGGGAACCAGCACGCGTTCCGGACCCCAGTCCCCCGCCTCATCGCGCGCCAGGACGACCACCACCCCAACTCCCCGCGAAGCGCTCGGCGCACCAACCAGGACCTTCTCGCCGAAGGCAGCGAGCGAGGTCCCGAAACCGGTGCCCGGACCCGGGCCCGGCACGAGCACGGGCTCGCCGAACGCGCCGCCTTCCGCGGGAAAGATCCACACGCCCCCGGGCGCCGAATCGCTTCCGGCCGCCCCCACGACGGCGGCTCCTTCCAGAAAGGCGAGCGCCGAGCCGAACCCGTCGCCGGGCTGGATCTCCGCGGCCTCCAGAGCTTCCGCCTCTTCCCAGACACCGGCCGGGTTACGGCGAAAGACCCGCACCTCCCCCGCGCCCGAGTCCCCGGCCGCCGCCACCAGCGCGACATCACCGTGGAGCGCCACCTTCAGGCCCAGACTGTCCCCCACCGCCCTGCCCTCCAGCTTGGCGGTCTGGCTCCATCCGCC
>JBOHRQ010000059.1:0-13755 GCA_050732875.1 Gemmatimonadota bacterium
CCGTCCACGAAGAGCGCGATCTCGCTCCCGTCCCAGCGCATCGCGAGGTGATGCCATTCTCCGGGCGTGATGAGGCCAGGGCCGCTCAGCGCGGTCCGCCAGGGAGCGCCGGGCGTCGTCGGGTCGTCGTTCGCGATGAAGGCGTTCGCGCCGCCATCCTCTTGGATGCGGAGCCCGATCACGCTGATCCCCGTGGGCACGAGGCACATCGGATCCGTCCGCACGCGGCAGTCTGTGGTCTTGGCGACCACGTCCGTGTTCTGGAGCGCAGCCACCTTGATCCACACCTCGATCGTCCCCACCGGGGGCTCGAGGCTGGCGTGGTGAGGAACATCGACACGCCCCGATTGGGCCGTGAGATCGACGGCGGTTCCGAGGAGCGCGTCGCTCGTGAAGGCCGCCGCCCCGACCAGCGTGCCGTTGTTCCCGAGCCCGCTCGCGTCGCCGGCGAGGGTGCCGCTTCCCTCGTCGAGCTGCCACCAGCCGACCAGGTCGGCGCCGAAGTTCTCGGCCGGCGACGGCGCTCCCGGGAGCGACCTCTCCGCCGGGCCCGCCGGGCCCGCCGGCCCCGCCGCTCCGCATCCGGCCGCCAGGATCACGGCCGCGGCGATCCGGATCCATCCTTCGACTTCTGCTCTCTGATTCATCTCGCTTACCCTCCTTCGCCTGAACGGCTCTCTGCTGCCGCTGGAGGCAGCCTACTTGTACGGGACGCCCTTCGGTCCAACGGCACAGAGATCGACGCGGTAGCGGACCTCGCTCTTGGTCGGCCCCATGCCCGCGTTCAGGCTCAACCCCCAGTTCATCGCGATCGTGGCCGGCGGGCCGATGCTCCGCTCACGGCCCAACGTTGGCGCATATGGCGATGGCCGTGACCGCGTCGGTCGAGGATTGGCCAACGACGTCCCAGGTGTGGTTTCCCATCGAGTCGAGCCCTGGCTTCGATGCGAACACGAGCACCGGCGCGTGCCCGCCGCCAAGCACCTTCTTCCCGACCGGGCAGACGGCGATGGCCATGCCTGTCCCGGTTTCCGAGACCTGCTCATAGCCGGAGATCCCTGCTGGGCCTGCCGGTCCTTGCGGCCCTTGTGGCCCTGGTGGCCCCTGCAGACCTTGTGGCCCCTGCGGCCCCTGAGGGCCGGTGATGCTCCAGTTCACCTGCGTGTGATCATCTTTGCACTGCGTCTTGAGGCCTGCCTCCTGGATCAGGTACAGGATCCCGGACGTGTTGTAGCAGCCGTGGAGCTCCTGGGCCGAAGCCCCGGGGACCACGGCGAGTCCCATCAGAAGGGTCAGCCCCGTCAAGATCACGTTGTAGCGTTGCATCGTTCGTCTCCTTCTTTGAACAGTGGTCCCACCTTCAAGTCAAGTCGTTCACCCTCGAACCCTATCGATCAGCCTCGGCGGCCACGGCATCCTCCGCATCGCTCAGCGCAAGGAGCAGGACCTGCAAGGTGACCGGGTCTTCCGAGCCGGTCGTCACATTCTCCACCTCCGCCAACGCCGCCCGCGTGGCGCGGATCGTCGCCCGTGCCTCCGCTCGATCGCCGTGGGCGAGTTGGGCTCGCAGGGCATCCCACGAGGAGCTGACCGCCACCCCTTCGTCCTGAAGCCGGCCCAGCGACTCCATGACGAGCGCGTCCTCGATGAACGCGAGCGGAGCGAGGCTGAGGGCCGGCGCGGCGGGTAGCGGCTCTTCGAAGTCCGGGCTCTCCACCTGTGTGGGCAGATTCTCGGAGCACGCCACCACCATCAGCGCCAAGACGCATGACAGACTGGCCACCGTATTCCTGGGGACTGGATTCATCTTTCGTTCACCTCCTTTGATCCTTAGGTTCACCCGCAACCTCCATTCAAGCATGGCGAGCTACTGCCGCTCGACCAGAGCGCTCGCGACGTTGTTGGCCTCGCTGCTCTCGCTCACGACCCCGTCAGAGTCTGCCACGGCCCGGACCTCGCAGTACTTGTCACACACCGGGTAGTCGGCCGACGGAGCCTTGCAGTACTGGTTCGGACCGGTCAGACCGGGAACGTTGTAGAACTGATTCGGAGCGATCGCCGGCACGGAAAACACCATGTCCCCGGGCCCGACCGGGAAGGTCTTCGAGGACGACCCGTCCGCGCTCTGGCAGGTCAGCCGCCAGGTGATGCTCGCGCGGCTGGCCGGCGCGGGATAAGGGCTCTGGTTCATGATCAGGAGCTGAAGCGGGACCAGGATCCCGCCACCCGGCAACGCCAGCTCCGGCACGAGGTCGGGCCGCTTCCCCGTCCGCGGGGCGGGGATCCGGGCGGGGGGACGATCCCGCTCCTGCGCCTGGGCCACGGCTCCCGTCCCCAGCACGAGCAGGGCGGCAAGGGCGAGGGTTCGGTGGCTTCGTCTCATCATCGTCTCCTTCGCGACTACTTCCGCTTGACCGCCGCCGCGGCGGCGTTGTTGATCTCGTCGCTCTCCGGCACCAGACGGTCCGTATCCGCCAGAGCGCGGACATAGCACTCCTCGGCGCAAACCAGGTTCTGGGCGGCGCGCGGGGCCTCGCAGTACTGCTTCGGACCGGTAAGCGGCACGTCGTAGGACTGATTCGCAGCGATGGCCGGCACCGAATACACCTTGTCCTGAGGTCCGACCGGGAAGGTTTGGGCGGAAGTGCCGTCGGGCCGCTGGCAGGTCAGATACCAGGTGACGCGCGTACGGCTCGCCATCGCAGGGGCGGCGCCCTGGTTCTTGACTCGGATCTTGAGCGGGAAGAGGACTCCGTTCCCCTGCAGCTTCAGCTCGGGCAACAGGTCGGGGGCTCCAACCGATGGCGTTTCGGCCTTGCCCGCGAGCGGCACCGTCTCGCCCGGCGGCTCGGGGTCCGGGATGAAGCCCTCCGGCGGCGGATCGCCCGGCGGCTCGGGCTGCGGGTTGAAGCACTCCGGGCAGAGGATAATCTCCTCAGGCTGCTCTTCTTCATCCTTGCCCGGCGGCTCGGGCTGTGGGTTGAAGCACTCGGGGCAGACGATGATCTCTGGTTCCTCCTCATCCCTGTCGGGCGGACCGGAAGGAAACCGGCTGGGAGCCGCTCCGATCGCCTGGAGCGTGACCGGGGGCCCCACGGGGAAGACGGCCTGCGCCAGGTTGTTGTCGTAGCTCCCTTCCGCGACGGTCTGCTGCGGGTTCGCCTCGCAGTCCAGCGTGTAGTTGCCGGTGGTCTGGGCCTTCCACTTCGCACCCATGTTGATGGGGGTTCCCGACTCGACCGGAGCGTAGACATCGCGCACGATCTGGCCATTGACCCGGAAGACGAACCGCACGCTGGAGGTCGCCACCTGGCCGACGGGCTCCATCACGCAATGGAGGGAGTACTCCCGGCCCGCGACCCCCTTCGTCACGACGGTTGGTGGCTGCAGCGTGTTGTCCGGATTGACCGCATGGACCTCGAGGCCGTGGACCCGGATGTCCGGCATGACCATGAGCTTCTTCGCGACATCCGCCGAGATCTGCCCGTTCTGCGACGAGACGAGGCCTGGTGCGGCCTGGGCCGCAGCCGGGCCGATCTGGAAGGTCTTCACCGCGAACTGCCTGGTCTTCAGATTGTTGGCGTATGTCCCTTCGGAGGCCGTCTGGCTGTGATTGGCGTCACAGACCAGCGTATAGGCGCCGGCCGAGGCCGGCGTCCAGAACTCACCCATACCGACGTATTCCCCGGGTTTGACCGGCGCGAGGACGTCGCGCAGGACCTGGCCATTGGCCAGGAACCGAAACTGGACCGCTGACGGCCCACCCGAGCCGGTCGCCGTGAAGCCGCAGTTCAGGTAGTACTCCTTGCCGGGCTGACCGGTCTCGACCGGCGGCATGATCGGCGCATGGTTCTGAGTCGCGTGCACGACGACGCCGCTCACCGCGATGTCGAATCCCGACTGCGCGCCGGCGAAGCTGGGCATGGCGACCGGGGCGATGATCGCGGCGAGCATTCCGGCGCAGGTATGGAGTCCCGATGATTTCAGGTTTCGCATGGCAAGCGATCTCCTTTCAGTCGCATCGACTGCTTTCGGTGGATTCGCTGGATTCGGTGCATCATCATCGATCTCCTTCTTCTGAGGGCGCGCGGGTCTCGGCGGTTTCGGAATCGGCCGGCGCGGGCAGGTTCTGCAGGAACCGCAGGAGCTCCTCGCCGCCTCCGAACCGGGTCGTGGTCCCCGTCCCGACGTGCTCCACGAACCCGCGGAGCGGGGCCGTCCAGGACTCGGGAATGGCCGATGGGTCTTCGACGGCGCGCCAGACGCGGACCACGAACGTCTCCATGGCTGCCATCGTACGCGGGGTTGTTCGGGCCGGGTTAAAGCCAGGTTAAGGAAGGCCCTTGATCCGGCTTTGCGTTCCGGATCGACGGGGTCCGGTTCGACTGAGGGCGGTCGGGGGAGGTTGCGCTCCCCCGACCCTCTCCCGATCCTGGCGACCCGGCGGTCTTCATTTGATCCAGGCCCGGCCCTGGATCACGTACTGCGCCGGTTCGTTGCCCGAGAGATTGAGCGTGAACGGCACGTTGAAGGAGTTCAGGAGCTGCTCGTAGCTGATGACCTTTACGCCCGCTCCGACGTAGTCGTCCGCCACGAGGGGGGCGAGAGGGGCGATCAAAGGAAAGCCGGGGATCACGAGGTACTGGGCCAGATCATCGATCGTGTTGGCGATGGCAGCCTTCTTGAGACGGTCGGCGATCGGCCCCGCCGACTGCTGCAGCGACTTCACCAGTGCCTGCTGCACGCTGGCCATGCTCGCAGGGTCGGACACGTTGAGCGTCACGCCGCGGATCGCGTTGTCGAAGGCCGCTTGGAACTCGGCGATGGCCTGAGCCCATAACTGGTTCATCGTCGATGTCGAGGGGACCTCGTCCTCCTCCAGCCCGATGGCCAGGATCCCGACCATCGTCTGCTCTCGGAGCGGCTTCCGCTGGCTGTCGGAGAGGTTGAACTGGTTCGCCAGATCCAGTCCGATCGGACGGATCGTCGTCTCGAAGTAACCGGTGCTGCTGGGGATCGTCACCGTCTGCCCCGAGCTCAGGGATTGGTCGCCCGCGACGTTCTTGTGCGTCTGGGTCGAGTTCGCGATCCGCACGCTGGAGCTCTGGAACGTGATCTGTTTGGCCACCACGTTCAGCTGCGGCTTGATCGTCGTCCCGTCGAGGAACACGGCCGCGACCAGGAGATACGGCTCGATGTCGTCTTCGCCCTGGACGGTGAGGCTCTGCAGTTGTACGGCCATGGGCATGGCGTTGTAGAGCTCGGGACGCAAGCCGAGCTCGGTGAACTGGGTGACCGGTCCCCCTGACCCCGGGATGTCGACCCGGATTGTGTTGCTCCTGGTGAGCTCGCTCGGCCGCTCGCCGAGTCGAGCCTGCTCGTAGCCGACCACCTGGACCCAGTAGCTCAGGGGCGGTTGCTTCGACCCCATGATGGGACGGAAATCGATTGTGAAGCCCGCCATCTTCCCAGGCTGGGGCACAGGGGCAAAGCCCTGTGCCAGCACCGGTGTGGAAGTGTTGGGGCTGGCGTGGACAAACCAGCGCGCGCCGCCCAGCGAGGTCGCGATCTCGGTCGCCTTCGTCGTCCACCGAAATGGCAGATTCTCTGTGTGACAGATCCCCTTGATCGGGGCTATCGACGCGGTCGAGCAGTCCTTCATCCATTGCGTTTTGTCGGGACCGACGTCCACTTCTACCTCCTGGTCGATCCCCAGGATCGGCAACGGTTGATCGCCCATCTTGACGACCGCTTCCTTCGCCACGGCCGCGTCGAGACCCGCCGGCTGCGGGGGCGGGGGTGGATCCGGATTGAAGCCCGGCTGCCCCGGCTGGAGAGGCTGAGGCCCTGGCGGGACCGGGATGTCAGGCACCCTCTGGACCGCGGCCTGCTCCTCCTTGCCCGGCGGTTCGGGCTGCGGGTTGAAGCAAGTCGGGCAGGCGAGAACAGCCTTCTCGTCGACCTGCTTCTCATCCTGCCCGGCCCTCCCGGCCGGTACGCGCCCCGGATCGGCTGCGATCGCGGCCTTGGCCGCATCAGGATCGAGATGGGCGACCGAGCCCTGGACCTGGATCGTGGCCCTGGAGACCTCCGACCTCCTCGTCTGCCCCGGCGCCTGGATCCAGGCCTGGACCTCGTAGGTGCCCGGCTTCCAGGTCGGCTGGGTCAAAAGCTGCTCGCTGTGGGTCTGGGGACCGGTGGCATACGGAGCTGGAGGTGGATGCAGGACCGGCAGCTTCCGATCGCCCGCCCCCAACGGACAGGCCGGTCCTCCCGCCAGCTTGTTCTTGCAGTCGAAGTGCAGGGTCTCCTTGCCGGAGCTCTGGGCCGTTCCCGTGTTCTCCACCAGTATCTCGAAGGCGATGGATTTCCCTTCGGTCGCAGGGGACGGGTAGTGGGCGATGTGCTTGATGTCCAGCTGAGCGCTCGGTCTCGTCAGGATCGCAGGCCCCTGGGGCTGGCGCTGCTCCTGCGGCAGGACAGGGATGGGGCGCGGCTGGATCGCGGCCCCCCGCTGGCCTCGCTCCTGGCCATGCGCCGCGAGTCCGGTGCCCAGCAGGAGCAGAGTGGTCACCGCGACTACTCGATAACCTCTATCTGGAATCACCCGAAACATGGTTTTCCCCTTTCCAGAGCCGGTTTTGGGATCACGTGTGTGTCCCTATCCGTAGCGTAAGGAGCCAGGTTCAGGCGCTGTTAAGGTCGGGTTAAGGTGCGGGGACCAGCGCGGAAATGAGCTGGATCTGTTCGAGCGCGCCCGGCTGTTTCAGCCGCCATATGCGGTCGGCTCGCCAGTTGAGAGCCAGCGTAAGGACGGTCTGCCGGTCGAACGACGGCGGCTCGTCGAGATGGGTCCAGCTCCGGTTCCAGTCGCTGGAGACCTCCAGATTGAGGAGCGCTCCCAGCCAGGGCGGCGACCAGCGGGCGACGAGCTGGTACTGATCGGTCCGGAACTCGCTGTCGTCGAGGTCGTTGGTGACGCGTGTCCAGGCGCTGCGCGGGGTGAGCGCGAGCCAGAGCTTCGCGAGATTCAGCGCCGGCTGGAGCGACACCAGCAGCTGCTTGGTCGTGCCGATCTGGGGCGCCGCCTCGGTGCGCGTGCTGGAGACGTTGCCGGCGAGGTTCAGGTAGCTCGTCAGGCCGCCATTGGCGGCAATCGACAGCCCGGTCACGGTCTGATCGCTCAAGGGCTGGACCTGATCGGTGAAGTCCTGCCACGTGACGGCCTGGGTCAGGCTGAAAGGCCCGAGTCTCTCGGTGAAGCTGAGGTCGGCCCCCTTCTGCGTGCGGTCGGTCTCGGGCAGCCCCAGGTCGTCGACGGCGTTTCCCCGTTGGCCGACCACGTTGCCGCCCAGGCTGAGCGAGACGCGCTGTCCGAGCGGCACGGCGAGCCGGACGCTGGCGCCGTTCTCGGTCGTCCGGGGATCGCCGGCGGCCTCGTGGATCCCGCCCCGGACGTGGCGGTAGGCACCGGAGAGCGCGGCCCGCCCGAAGGCCTTGTGGAGCGAGAGCTCGGCCCGCGTCCGGTCGGAGAGGCCGCCGGGAGTGAAGCCGCGGTTGGCGGGGTTGACGAACCCCTCGCCGGTCCGGCCGACGGTGAAGGCATAGCCGAAGGTACCGGCCGCCCCGTCGACCACGAGGCGGAAGGCCCGGCCGTCCCGGGCTCCCTCGAAGCTCCCCTCCCCGGGCTCGAAGTCGCCCCCTGCCACCTCACCGAGGAACCGCAGCCACGGCCTCAGGTGGGCCACGCCGATGACACCGAGCGCTCGTCCATCACCGCCGGCCGAGAAGCCCTCGACCTGGGGGTCGGTCACGTCGAGCCACATCGTGCGGAAGAGAAAGCGCCCGGCGTCGTCCCCGGCCTCGTAGGCGGCGGCGTCGATCTCGGGCTCGAAGCCGCTGAAGCCGCCGTTGGCGCTGAGATCGACGGAGCGGTAGTAGGCGAGCCGCCCCCCGGGCGTGCCGAGCGTCCCCTGGAGGGCGCCGCCCGAGGTCGCCAGGGTCAGGAACTCGGTCTGGTCGAAGAACGAAGGGGGGGCGAAGCCTAGCGTGAACTCCTCACGGAACCCGCCCTGAGTGGCGCCCAGGCGGGTCAGCCAGTTGCGGCTCTCCTCGCGGGCTTCCCACGGGTCCTCGATGTCCTGGCTCCCGGAGAGGTCGGCCGTCGCCTGGTGATCGAAGGCGGAGGTGCGGAAGTCGGTCTGGGTGGAGAGCTGGAGCCGGGTCAGGGGCGGCGGGTCCTCGAAGTCGGAGGCGATCGTGGTCGTCGTGCTCATGAGGGAGAGGCCGAGCTGGCCGCTGGAGCCACCTTCGTCCAGCGCACCGGCCGTGTCCCGGGGCACCAGCACACTCCGCGGCGCGGCGATCCGGCCGGGATTCGAGCGCGAGCGAGCGCCTGGCGGGTCGAGCGCCGTGGAGACCAGACGAAACGGCGCGTCCTGCCAGCTCGCCTCCCGAAGCCCGCCCGGCCGCGCGGTCTGCCCGTCGCCCTCGGCGTCTTCCTCCAGGGGCGCGAGGGTGACCGAGACCCACGCCGTGGGCTCCCCGAAGACTTCACCCGGAAAGACCGCGCGGACCCGGAAGCGCTTCTCGCCCGGGCCCAGCATGTCGAGCAGCGCTTCCTCGGGCCGCCATTCGGTGTCGGTGAGCCGCCGGCGCACCGCGGTCCACGGCTGCACGGCGGAGGATTCCTGTGCGGACGCCTCCTCGACCAAGTCCTCGATCTCGATCTCGTAGCCGGAGGCGCCGGGGACCAGAGTCCAGCGGAAGACGGGGGCGTCGCGGTCGACGATGGCGCCGTCTCCGGGCGCCAGCATCGTGAGCCGGGTCCGGCTCTCGAGCGCCTGGAAGAAGGGAACCCGCTGGAGCGGCAGGCTCTGGGGTCGCTCGATCTCGAGCTCCAGCCGGTGCTCGCCCGTGAACGAGAGCGGGATCGGGATCGTGGAGCGGACCTCGACCGGATAGCCGCTCGCCACGACGCGCGTGAAGCGGTCGAATGGGACCCCGTCCAGGAGCCACGTCCCGACCACCGTGCCCATGCCGCTCGTGGCCAGAAGCGCCTGCGCTTGGAGGGCCTCGCCGGCTTCGACGATCTGCCACGGGCGCGGCGCCACGATCGCCGCGGCCGTCACCGCGAGCGGGGCCGAGAGCGCGCCGGCCGGATAGACCAGGAGCATCGCCCCGCCCGTGGCCGTCCCCCCGTCCGGGTTGGTGAGATCGAGCCGGTAGGGCCCGGCCTGGGCGTCCGGCCGAACGGCGACCACCACCTCGGCCGCGCCGGGGCCCAGGATGCGGGCCGTGGTGACCATCACGCCGGGCGATCCCGACGTGATCATCGCCCCGGGCTGGAACTCCTCGCCCGTCACCCGGAGGACGTTCCCGATCGTGCCGGTCACCACGGAGGGCGGCGTGATGGCCCCGATGACCGGTGCGCTCACCGGAGCGGTGATGGTCACGTTCGCCGTCGCCGTACGCGATCCGGTGACCCCGGCCCCGGTCGCGGTGAAGACGACGGGCGCCGACCCGGGTGGAGCCGACCCGCCGGCCGTGACGACGACCGCCTGCGTGCCGCCCGGAGTCAGCGTGAAGGCGGACGGCTGGACGGCGAGCGCGGCCGTTGATGATGCGTTCACCGTGATCGGGCCGCTGAACCCGCCCGTCCCCGAGGCCGAGACGTTCAGGGTCCCCGAATCGCCCGCGTGGAGCGTGAGGCTCGCAGGTGACACCGCCAGCGAGAAGTCGCCCGTCGGCGGAGGCGGAGGAGTCGGGGGCGGCGGTGGAGGCGGTGGTGGCGGCGGGGGCGGTGCCGTCACCACGACCGTCATCGGAAACGTCCGGGTTCCGTTGGAAGAGTTGCCGACGAGGGTCCCGGCGTAGGTGCCGGCTGCCACGCCCGCGGCGGCGGCGAACGGGAAGTCGACCGACGGATACTGCGGCAGGCCCGCCGCGTCGGGCACCGACCTCACCGTCTTCGATCCACCCGTCGAGATGCCGGCCGGGAAGCCACTGAACGAGTAGGTGATGGGGGCGTTGAACCCGCCCGCCGGCCGGGTCATCACCGTGACTGTCTGAGTCGGCCCGCCGGCCTCCAGCGTAACCGGGTTGGGCGAGATCTGGGGCGTGTAGTTGGCCTGGGCGGCGGCCAGGACTGGCAGGAGCGCCATCAGCCCAGCGGCCCCAGCGAGCCTCGCCAACGTCATGCCTCGAGGCCCTCCGCCCCCTGGCCGGCGGCCTGGCCGTACATGGCCAAGGCACGTCTCCATGCCCCGAGCGTAGGCGGAGCGGTTTGGGCGCGATTAAGGAATGGTTAAAGCCGGGGTTAAAGTCTGGGTTAAAGCCGGGGTTAAAGTCTGGTCAAAGCGTTTGGAGTTGAAGCGAGGCCGAGGTCGAGCGACGACTAGCCTCCGGAGGGGGCGAGGGTCGTCGGTTCCGTGCTGTGGTGCCGTTCCGGATTCGCCGGGAACTGAGCGGCCACCGGCATCGGCACAGGCTCGACGCCCAACTCCTCCATCCGGGCCACGTACTGCCGGTAGAAGCGGCGCGCCTCGCCGTGGCGGCCGATTCCGGAGAGGGTCGCCACGAGACCCAGGTGAGCCTCCTCGTCGTAGGGGTCGCGCTCCAGGATCCGGAGGCGGTAGTCGACGGATGCCTGGGGATCGCCGGCATCGCACGCGAGCCCGGCTAGCGCCCGAACGACCGTGATGTACGTGGAGAGCGCCTCCTCGCGCAGCGGTGCGGCCCAATCCTCGTAGAGATCCTCCTCCAGATAGTCGCCCGTGTAGCGGGCCTCGGCCGCCTCGAGAACATCCCTGGCTTCGTCCGACTGGCCCGTGCGCAGGCGGGACATGCCGGAGGCGGCGTCGGCCAGGAATTCCACGACGTCGACCGAGAGGTGGTCGAGATCGACCCACAGGGCAGAGTCTTCGGCTCCGATGAAGTGATCGCTGGGGACCCGGCGCAACGGATCGAAGACGCCCCGCGCGGTCGCCAGCGCGACCGCCAGACGCCGCGCCAGGGGACCGGGGTCCTCTTCCGGCCAGAGCGCTTCCATGAGCGCCTCCCTCGGAACGGGCCGTCCGCGGCGGCTCACGAGGATCTTGACGAGGTCGCGCGCTTTCTTCGACTGCCATTCGGACGCGGCGGCTGGTACGCCCTCCCTGAGAACGCGGAAGCCGCCCAGGGTCCGGATGGCCACCGGAGGCTGCTCTCCCCGAGGAAGAGCAGCGAACAATCCGGCCGCACCGGCGGCCGCGTGCGGCCGGACACCCAGCAGTCGCAGCCCGCGCTCGGCGCGCTCCACCCGGCCGTGTGACGCCGGGCCGGAGGAGAGCCGCGCCAGCGCCAGCTCGCAGCGCGCCAAACCCAGGGGGTTCTCGATGTCGCCCCAGATCGAGGTCGCTTCCTCGAGGAGTTCCGTCGCCTCGGCCGGGAGGGGACTCGACATCGCGGCCAGCTCGAGCGCCTCGGCCAGTCCGGCCCGGTTCCGTTGCGAGCGGGCTTCCCCGACGGCTTCCTCCACGAAACCTGCCGCCCTCTCCCGCCCGCCGGTGGCGAGTGCGACCCACCCGGCGGCGATCAGCGCATCCACCAGCCCGCTCCAGGATCGGCCCACCTGGACCGCCTCCTCCGCGAGCCGATTCGCTTCCTCCGGATCGTCGTGGGCGAGGATCCGGGCGAGGTTGGCTCGCGCCCCGATCAGCCCCTGGACATCGCCCATCCTCTCGGCCAGCGCGAGCGCCTCATCGAGCACGGCCCGGGCGAGCGCCAGATCCCCGCGCTCCCGATAGACCGCGCCCAGGTTCATGAGCGGCCAGGCCACGCGGATCGACCCGGCGCTCTCGTAGAGGGCCTTCGCCCTCTGGGTATCACCGATCGCCTCCTCCAGGCGACCCAGGTGGAAGCGGGTCCAGCCGCGGTTGTTGAGGGCCAGCGCGAGCCGCTCCGTGTAGCCCGAGAGCTCCGCCTGCCGGATCGCGATCTCCAACTCCCCGAGCGCCTCCCGATAGCGCCCCTTGTCGTCCAGATGGCTCGCCCGATTCGTCCGGAGCCGGATCGCAAGCAGCACGTCGCCGGCATTCTCCGCGGCCTCGAGCGCAAGCCGATAATGTCGGTCGGCGGCGCGGGGGTGTCTCCTCGAGGCCTCCATCATGAGCGCGGCGTGCACGGCTGCGAGCGCGCGGCCGTCCCCCGATCTTTCGGCTACCGGCAAGGCCCGGGCGGTGAACGTCTTCGCGGTCGCGACGTCGCCGATCAGGAGATGGGTGGTCCCGATGGCCGCGAGCAGCATCGCCTCGTCGGCGGGACGGCTCCCGTCGATCCGTCCCCGGCCGTAGACCTCGAGGGCGCCCTGGTGCTCGCCGCGCTCGTGGTGCATGAGTCCGATCCGCCAGGCGAGTCCGGGCGGGAGTTCCGCGGACCCTTTGGCCGCGCGCCGGAAGCATTCCTCGGCGCGCGAGGGCTCGCCCCGCACCGTGTGGGCCTCGCCCAGGATCTCCTCCAGGCGTTCGCTCCGAAGCTCCGCGGGGACCGACTCGGAGAGCTCCAGCACGGAGTCGACCGCACCGCGGGCCAGGATCTCGGGCCCTCGCTCCGCGATGAGGCGGGCGACCTCCGCCGGGTCGGAGACCGCGGCCATCGAGTGCAGCGCCTCCACGAGATACCCGCGCTTCTCGAACCACTCCGCCGCCCGCCGGTGGAGCGCCTCGTGCTCCCGCTCCTCCAGCGGCCAGCTCCGGAGCACAAACTCGCGGACGAGCGCGTGGAGCACGAACCACCCTTCGCCGCCTCCCTGCGGCTGGACGAAGAGGCCACGCTTGACGAGCGAGGCGAGCGTGCCGGAGGCGTCGAGGGCTCCGAGATCCTCGCAGAGCTCGGCGGTGAAGCGATCGAACGGCGCAGCCCGGCGGAGGAGGTCTCGCACGACATCGGGCTCCCGCGAGAACACCTCGCCGGCCAGGTAGCCGAAGATCGGACCCTCCGGTCGGCGGAGCCTTCCGAGGACCTCCGTCCTCCGATCCTCCTCGACCGTCCGGAGCGCCTCGAGCGCGAGCCGCACGGCCGCCGGCCATCCGCCCGTCATTTCCCGAATCATCTTCGCCAGCCCGACGCCTTCATCCCCCAGGACGGCCGCGAAGAACGCCCGCGTTTCCGCGTCCGAGAAGGCGAGCGTCGCCGGGTCCACATCGAGAACCTGTCCCCGGCCGCGCAACCGCTCGATGGGAAAGGGCGGCTCGGAGCGGCTGCTGAGGAGGATGTGCAACCGGTCCGGCGCATGGCGGCAGAGGCCTTCCAGGAGGCGCGCGGACGGGCTGCCCGGGTCGATGTCCTGCACGTCGTCCAGGACCAGAACGAGGTCGTGCTCGAGGAGCTCCTGGAGGGCCTCGCTGAGATGCGCCGCCAGGGCCGCCGCCCGCGCGGGGCTGTCCGTACCCGGCCGGCTCGGCACCTCCGACAGGTAGGGCGGAAGTCGGCGAACCCGGCGTTTGAGCGCGACCGCCAGCCCATACGCCAGCGTGGCCAGGGTCATGTCGCGTCGATCGATCGTGTACCACGCACAGCCGACCCGCGCCCCCCAACGGGCGAGCAGGGTCGACTTCCCGAATCCGGCCCCGGCCACGAGCGTCGTGAGCCGGTGGGCCAGCGCCTCATCCAGGCGCTCCTCGAGCGCGGGACGAGGAATCGTGAGCGGCGAGACCGCGGGGGGCAGGGTCTTGGAAGTGCGTGTCATGGCGACCTACGATCGAACGGCGGTGGACG
>JBOHRQ010000060.1:0-13647 GCA_050732875.1 Gemmatimonadota bacterium
TCCGCGACCACGACCGTGGCCTCGTTGTCGCGCTCCGTCCCGTCGGGCAGCGACACCGGACCGTAGGTGCAGACGATCGACTCGTTGTTGTTCAGCGTGCTGTCGGGGTCGAACGGGCAGGTCACGGGGGTTGTTCCGATCCCCTCGATCTCATCGGTGACCGAAAGGATCCGGGCGGGCTCGCCGCTCGTGTTCGAGATCGTGATCTCGCCCTCGATCGACCAGGCGATGTCCTCCTCCTCGCCCTCGAGCAGGTTGACGTCGATCGTGTACTCCGACGTGCCCATGTCACCCTGGAAGAGATCCCACGTCGCCGGATCGACCGTCTTCGTGATCTCCCACATGGCCTCCCGGGTCACCGTGGTCTCAACCGTCTTCTCGACGTCCACGAATGGCAGGAGCCGGACGCCCCACTCCTCGAAGGTGGCTTCCGCCGCGACTTGGGCTCCCATCAGCGTGTACATGATGACCCAGTCGTCGCAGTCCGTCCCCGCCCCGGCGTCGTAGTTGCACCCAGGCTCGCCGCCGAACTGCGAGTCGAGGATCAGCATCCGCATGTCACCCGCGCCGCTGCCGGACTGAAGCAGCGTCGTCAGGTTGATCCACTCCCCGGTCGTGGCCAGGTCGTAGATCAGCGTCGCCCCCGTCAAGGTGGGAGGATTGGCCCCGAAATTCAGGTCGTCCCCGTCGAGGTTGGGATCGTCGGCCAGGAAGACCTGGATCTCGTCGATGCTGATGCGGTTGTCGGCCTCGTTGTTGGACTCGTGCCCGTCGAGCGTGATCTCGCGGCACAGCTCCCCCACGTGTCCGGTGAACTCGCTGGGGCAGGGTATCGTGGGGACCTCGTCCAGCCGGATCGCCTTCGTTCGATCCCCTCCCGTCACGATGTCGGGATCCCACGGGCTCGTGTCCCCCATCGTGTTGGCGCCGTCCTCTTCGTCGATTGGAGTCTCCGAGGGATGTGCCGTGACGGTGAGGAAGGGATCCAGGTTTCCCGTCCCCTCGTTGCCGCTGGGGTCGGCCGCCAGGAAGAGGGCGCCGTTGATGATCTCCGCGTCTCCCGTGACCAGCAGGTCGTGCTGTGCCGGGCCATGGTCCGCCGGGCTGATCGGGGCCGGTTCCTCGGGCGCGGACGGCCCGAGCTCCCGCTCAGGGGTGCAGCCGGCGAGCACGAGCGCGCCGACCAGAATCGGATAGATCAGGAAGAAGCACGTTCGCTTAGCTTTGTTGGTAAGCCAGGAGGGAGGCATCTGGGACTCCTCGTCGAAGATGGTTTCACGAGCGAGCCCACTTCGGCAGCCGGGCGGTCTCCGGAGAGACCCGCGGCTTTGCGCCCCGGCCTCGCGGCCGGTTGGCCTTTTTCGGATGGGGTAAGTGAACCCTTGCGGCCGGCTTCGCAGGTGTGCGGGACCGGCTGTCTTCCGGAAGGTCAGAGCATGGGGGCCACCTCGCCTGAAAGATGGCCTGGCACAGCCAGCATACCCGAAAACCGGTAGCGATGTCAAGGAACGAAGTGCCTCAAAAAGATTGTTACCGAAGAAGGGGGGGAAGCCCGCCCAGGATCGTGATCGAGCGCCAGGGGTCCCTGGCGATGGACCTACGCTCGCCTACCAAGGAGGCGGACGAGCGCCCCGCTCTGCGCCAGCAGGATCGGGCCCGCCATGCTCAGCACGAACACGTACACCGCGACCAGCGCCGGCAGCCGCTGCGCCCCGGGGACGGCGAGCGCGACGGCCACACCGGCGACGACGATGGAGAACTCCCCCCGCGGGGCGAGCAGGAGCCCGAGCCGGAGACGGGCCGGGCCACCGAGCCCCCGCGACCGTCCGATCGCCCAGCCGGTGACCAGCTTGCCTCCCAGGCCGAGCACGGCGATCCCCAGGCCGGCCACCCACACCTCGCGGAGGGCGCCCAAATCGACCATCAGGCCGAACGCGACGAAGAAGAGGGCCGCGAAGAGCTGCTGATAGGGGACGATGATCCGCTCGACCCTCGGCTTGGCCACCGTCCCGGCCACGATCACCCCGGCCAGGAAGCCGCCGACCGCCTCCGAGACGGAGAGCGCCTCGGCGGCCGCGGCCAGGGCGATCAGCCAGAAGAACAAAAAGACGACCAGGAGCTCGTCCTCGACCCGCTCCAGCAACGCGCCGAGAGGGCGCCGGACGACCGGCGCCAGGACCAGGAGCCCGACCACGAACAGGACGGTCTTGGCCAGCCTCGCCGCCAGGGGGCCCGCCTCCGGGCCTCCGGAGCCGACCACCCCGGCGAAGACGGCCAGGAAGACGGCCATGAACAGGTCCTCGAACACGATCACGCCGAGGGCGGACGGCGTCTCGGCGTTGGCCGCTAGCCGGTGGTCGACGATCGACTTGGCCACGATGACGCTCGACGAGATGTAGAAGGCGCCCGCGAAGGCGACCGTGGCCGGCCACGGCAGACCCAGCGCCAGGCCGCAGGCCAGGCCGATCCCGAAGTTGAGGACCACGTCCCACAGTCCAGCGCTCACCAGGGGTCCGGCCCCGTGGACCAGGGCCGACACGGAGAACTCGAGGCCGATCACGAACAGGAGCACGGCCACCCCGATCAGCGCAAAAACGCCGATCTCCTGCGGATCGCGGACCAGCGGCTGCAGGGCGACGCCGGCAAGGATGTAGAAGGGGACTACGCTCTGGGAGAGGCCGCGCGCGATGGCCGCCGCGGCGAAAAGAACGGCGAAGACGAGCGCCAGGTCGGCGAGCGCGTGCTCAGGTCCCACCAGCCTCCCCTCCTCCTGCCAGCGCCAGCAGCTCTTCCATCTGCTCGACGGTCCCCAGCGCCACGAGGGTGTCGCCCACCCTGAGCGGCTCCTCCGGCGAGGGGTTGGGAATGGAGGAGCCACCGCGCAGGATCGCGATCACAGAAACGCCGGTGCGCTTCCGGATCTGGAGCCCCCCGATCGAGTTGTCGGCGAAGAAGCTCTCCGGGGTCACGTGGAACCACCGCAGGTGGAGGCCCTGCATGATCTCGAGGACGGCCTCCTCGGTGACCGGCTGGAAGTAGGTCCCGGCCAGGATCGCGCCGATCTGGTGGGCCTCCTGGTCGCTCAGCTCGGTGACGCCCTCGGGGCTGTCGGGATCCTCCCCGAAGCGGTACAGCTCGCGCTTGCCGTCGTGGTGGATGACGATGACCAGCTTCTCGCCCTCGGCGGTGACCGCCGTGAACTTCTTGCCCACTCCGGGCAGATCGCTCTCGCGAACCTCCATGCCGCCTCCGGGTCGAGGGAACCGGTCGAGCATCGCCGGGGAAACCGGAGCGAGCCTAAGAAGGGAGCCGGGCTCTTGCAAATGTCGGACGATCTCCAGTCGCTCGGATGGCTGCCGGGGGCTCGCAGTTTCATGTTCCCGAGCATCGGCCGGCGATAGCTTTCCGCCATGTTTCCCATCGATCGCCTGATCCTTCTGGCGGGCGTCCTGCTCGCGTTCGGGATCGCCTCCAGCAAGCTCTCCTCACGGATGGGGCTCCCCGTGCTCGTCCTGTTCCTCTTTGTCGGGATGCTGGCGGGCTCCGAGGGCGTGGGCGGACTCGCCTTCGAGAACTATACGGTGGCCCATGGGGTTGGGACGATCGCTCTCGTCCTGATCCTGTTCGATGGCGGCCTCCGCACGAACCTCGCCCTCTTCCGGGTGGCCGCGGGGCCTGCTTTCGTGCTGGCCACGGGCGGGGTCGTCCTCACAGCCCTGGTCGTGGGGGCGGCCGTCGTCGCGATCTTCGGGGTGCCGTGGCTGAACGGGCTCCTGCTCGGCAGCATCGTCTCGTCCACCGACGCCGCCGCCGTGTTCGCGGTGTTCCGGTCCCGGGGCATGAGCGTTCGGCGGCGTCTGGCTGCCACCCTCGAGATCGAGAGCGGCTCGAACGATCCCATGGCCGTCCTCCTCACCGTCGTCTGCCTCGAGCTCCTTCTGGGGCAGCTCGAGCCGGGGCCGGGCATCGTCTGGTTCCTGGTCAGACAGCTGGCCCTGGGGGGCCTTATAGGCTGGCTCGTGGGGCGGGGCAGCGCGGCCGTCATCAGCCGCATCAAGCTCGATGCGGCGGGGCTCTACCCGGTCCTCACCGGAGCCGCCGCCCTGATCGCCTTCGGCGCTGCCGCCCTGGCAGGAGGCAGCGGCTTCCTATCCGTCTATCTCGCGGGCATCGTGCTCGGCTCCCGGCGGATCGTGTTCCGACGCGGGGTGTTCCTGTTTCACGACGGTCTCGCCTGGCTCGCGCAGATCACCATGTTCGTTCTGCTGGGCCTGCTGAGCTTCCCGAGCCGCCTCGCCGCAGTGGCCGAGCCGGCGCTCCTGGTGGCCGCGGTCCTCGTTTTCGTGGCGCGACCGCTCGCGGTCGGTATGTGCCTGCTTCCGTTCCGTTTCTCGGTGCGCGAAATGACATTCATCACATGGGGCGGCTTGAAAGGCTCCGTCCCCGTCATCCTCGCTACCTATCCGTTCATGTGGGGCCTGTCGGAAGCCGATCTCGTGTTCGACATCGTGTTCTTCGTCGTCCTGGTATCCGCGGTGACCCAGGGCTGGACCCTGCCAGTTCTGGCCCGGATGCTCGGCCTTCGGGAAGCGGCGCCCGTCGAGGCGCCGGTCACGCTGGAGATCACTTCGCTGCGGGACATCGAGGGCGACATCGTGGAGTACACCCTCTACGATGGCTCCCGGGCGACCGGACGGCGGGTTCGGGACCTCGCCCTTCCCGACGGTGTCCTCGTGGCCATGATCGTGCGCGGTCAGCAGGTCATCCCGCCGCGGGGCTCGACACAGATCATCCCCGGGGATCACGTCTTCGTGCTGCTGCATCCGGCCGTGCGCACCCTCGTCGACCGGGTGTTCAGCCGGGCCGAGCCCGCATCATTGGCCCCGGCCGCCGAGTTCCCGCTCCGAGGTACGACCCGGATCGGCGATCTGGAGGAGTTCTACGGCATCCGCATCGACGCGCCGGCGTCGCGAACCCTCGACGAGTTCCTGCGCACGTCTCTGGGAGATGGCGCCCAGCCCGGCCAGGCGCTGGCGATCGGCGGGGTGACGCTCACGATCAGGGAGATCGTGGACGGGCTTGTCGAGACGGCGGGGCTCACGATCGACGTCTAGCCGGGCCGCTTGAACCTCTGGCAGGCTCTAATGTAGGCCCGGCTCTTGCTGCTACCGTGGATTGACCACGTCACCTGGAGGATGCGTGCTGTTACGGCTGGCCTTTCCGAGGTCGATTCTGTTGTTCGCTTGCGGATCCTGGGCGATCGCCTGCGGGGACTCGCCGGCCGAGCCCGACAACCGGCTCATACCGATATCCGTCGCCTTCGAAGTGAGCAACGAGGACGGTTTTGTCGACGAGCTCGGATTCTTCAACGCGGCCAAGGATCACTTCGTGGTCGGCGAGGGAAGCAGCGGCGATCCGGACGGCCTGGTCTACGAGATCGCCGTGACGAACACTATCGACCTCCCCGTCTTCGGGATGGTCGTTAGCAGCGAGGTCTCCCCTCACGCCGGCATTCTCGCCTGCCGGGAGCTGCTCGACCAAGCCCCCGGCGACGGGGCAAATCCGAGCGCTGGAACGATCGAGGGAGGAGACTGCGCACCCGAGGGGTTCCGCTGGGCGGTGGGCAGACTCGATGGTGGGAACACCGCGGTCCTCTACTTTCGAGCTGAAGCACTCGCGGAGGGGGATGACGTCCACCGGGTAACGGTTTCCGCTTCGGGACTCTCGTCCGGCGTCCGGGTCGAGGAGCCGACCCTGGTCGGTGGGGCGGGTCCGCCGCTCTCACTGAGCGTAGCGGACGGTCACATCGACGCCGGAATCTTCGACAGCTCGATCGACCCTCACCTCGAGGGCGACGGGGGCGCCTCCGCTCCGAACGCCCTCGTTTATGCCATTGGAGTCGTCAACCAGGGGGCTTTTGCGGCCACCGGGGTCGAGGTTTCAGCTCGCATCCCACAGACTGCACCCGGATTGGCATTGGCGTGCCGGGAGATCCTTTCAGCTGCTCCCCATGGAGGTGACAATCCCACGATCGGATCTGCCGCATGCACGTCCGAGGGGCTGTCCTGGACCATTGGAAGAGTCGAAGGCGGGGAGGCCGCCCAACTCTTCGCGAGGGTGGAGGCCAGGTTGTCGGGCAACCACGTGACGCGCGTGACTTTGCGTGCCGACGTGCTATCCCACGAGGTGGTACGGGAGGAACTGACGACCGTGCTCCCACCCACCTCCCCTTAACCGGTTACAGCAGACTCATCGGATCGCGGTCGATCTCCAGCCGATCGGCGCTGGCCAGGAGATCCTCGCGGCGCGCCAGATCCCACAGCGCGTCGTCGAGGGCCGAAGCCGTCTCGGACTTGAGGAGCAGGTGCTGGCGGGTCCGGCCGCGCAGCCGCTCCAGGGGGCAGGGAGCGGGACCCACGATCCGGAGCCCCGGCAGGTCACGGTCCCGAAGGTGCCGGTCGATGGCGGCCGCCCCGCGGGCCACCGAGGTCTCGTCGGGGCCGCTGACGACCACGTTCGCGAGCCGCGCTCCCGGCGGATAGCCGAGCCCGCGCCGAAGCTCGACCTCGCTCCGGTAGAAGCCCTCGTAGTCGTGGGCCGCGGCGGCCACGATCGCCGCCTGGGTCGGCATCCAGGTCTGGACGAGGACCCGCCCCGGACGATTCCCGCGACCCGCGCGCCCGGCCACCTGGACGAGGAGCTGGAAGGTGCGCTCCGAAGCCCGGAAATCGGGCAGATGGAGGGCGGTATCGGCGGACACGACGCCGACCAGCGCCACGCCCGGCAGGTCGAATCCCTTGGCGATCATCTGGGTGCCCACCAGGATGTCGATCTCCCGGTCCTGCATGGCGCGATAGATCCTGGCGTGCGACCACTTTGCCGTCGTCGTGTCGACGTCCATCCGGGCGACGCGAGCCTCGGGGAACAGGCCGCTCACGGCCCGCTCCACCTGCTGAGTCCCCAGCCCGCGGGTGTCCAGACCGCGGCCGCGACACGCCGGGCACGCGTCCGGCACCGGCTCGCAGTAGCCGCAGTAGTGGCAGAGGAGCCGCGGACGGTCACGATGATAGGTGAGCGAGATCCGGCAGTCGGGGCACTCGGCCACCCAGCCGCAGTCGAGGCACTGGACGTAGGCGGAGAACCCGCGGCGGTTGAGGAAGAGGAGCGCCTGGTCGCCCGCCGCGAGGGCCTCGGAGAGCGCCCCGGCGAGCCTCCCCGACAGCCCCGGGGCGACCATCTCCGGCCCGGCTTCCAGGGCGGCCGCCCGGCCGGCGTCCCGGTGAGCGGCGGCCCCGCCGTCGTTCGCCCGCTCCTCCGCTCGGCCCTTCCCGTCCGGCTTCCGGGCCAGGCTCACGATCTCGACCTCCGGCAGAGGCCGCTCCGCGATCCGGCGATCCAGCCGGAAGTAGCGGTACTTGCCCGACTCCGCGTTGGCGCGGCTTTCCAGCGACGGCGTCGCCGAGCCCAGCAGGGCGACCCCGTCCTCCATGGCGGCCCGGACCACCGCCACGTCGCGGGCGTGGTAGCGCGGCGTCTCGTCCTGCTTGTACGCCCCCTCGTGCTCCTCGTCGACGACGATCAGGGCCGCCCGGCCGACCGGCGCGAAGAGGGCCGAGCGCGCTCCGATCACGATCGGGATCTCGCCCTCCCGGATGCGCGTCCAGGCGTCGAACCGCTCGCCGTCCGAGAGCCCGCTGTGGAGGACGGCCAGCCGCTCCCCGAAGCGGTCCCGGAAACGGCTCACGACGGGCGCCGCGAGGCCGATCTCGGGGACCAGCACGATCGCCCGCCCGCCGGCATCCAGCGCCGCCGCTACCGCCTCCACGTAGACCCGCGTCTTGCCGCTCCCGGTCACCCCCTGGAGGAGCGCGCCGTGTCCGGATCCGGCGGCCAGCATTTCCCGGATGCCCTCCACCGCCTCTTCCTGGTCTCCGGTGAGGGCGCCCTCGGCCGACACGGCTGGAAGCACGGCGCCGCTTCCCCGGAGGGGATCGCGGACGATCGGGCGCCGCTCGACATCCAGAAAGCCGCGCCCGACCAGGGCCCGGAGCACCCCCTCCGAGACGCCGACCCGATGGCAGAAGTCGGCACGCTCGACGGGGCCCTCCAGGAGACGCGCGGCCTCCCACGCGCGCATCTGCCCGGGTGCGGAATCGAGGGCCTCCCGACGCTCGGCCTCGACCTCCGGCGCGAGCGCTCCCACCGGCAGGACGTGAAGGCGCTCTTCCCGCCCCGCGGGCCGCGCCTCTTCCCGGCTTCCCACCGAGTAGGTCGCGCCGGGCGGGAAGAAGAGGCGCAGGACGAGCCCGATCGGAGCCACGTAGTAGCGCGCCATCCAGAGGACGAGGCGCCACTCGGTCTCCGAGAGGACGGGCTCGCCGTCGAGCACCTCCAGGACGGGCTTGAGGCGCACTCCGGCGGGAGGCTCGGCCACCGGCCCGACCACGAAACCGACCATTCGGCGCCGGCCGAACCCGACCACGACCCGGCCCCCGATCGGCGGCACGCCATTTGCTTCCTGAAGGCGATACGTGAAGCGCTGGTGCACGGGCAGCGGGAGAGCGATTTCGACGAGACCTCCCGGCTCTATGGCGGCTACCGGTTGAACTATGCCGCTGCGGCCTTTATAATGGGGCGACTTGGATTTCGACAGGATCGTTTCCCCCCCATCCGTCGACCAACTACAGGACGTAAGCAAAGGGGCCCGGCTGGATTGGGCCCGTCCCAGGCCATCATGAATCCAGATATCCGGAGAAGAATAAGCTCATGCCCCTCTTGAGACGATTCACCTTCCTGTCTCTGTGCTCCTTGCTGGCCGGCTCGACGCTGGCCCTGACCGGCTGCGACGAAGGGCCGACCGGCCCCACCCACTTCACGATCCTGAGTCCCGGCGAGGGCCGGGTGACCGTCCTGCCGGGCGACACCGTTCACTTCCAGGTCCAGCTCAACGCGACCGGGTTCCGCGTCGAGTACCTCGTCGACGGTGAGAAGGTCCACGAGGGTCCGGCCTTCGACTTCGCGCCGATTCTGGTCGAGCACACGGTCCGCATTTCGGTCGTCCCGATCGGCTCGACGGCCGAGCCCGACATCCGCGACTTCCTGGTCGGGGTCGAGGTGCCCGGCAACGCGCCGCCCGCGGTCTCGTCCTTCGATCACGTCCCTGAAACCGCCGAGGCGGTCACCGACACGTTCCTCATCAATCTGACGGCGAGTGATACGGATGGGAGCGTGAGCCGGGTAGTCCTTGATTTCAGCGACGGGACCGATCCCGTGACCCTGACCGGCGACGGCCTCGCCGGCAGCCAGATCCAGACCGAGCACGTCTTTCCGGCCCAGGGGACCTACGAGATCGAGGCCCTCATCTTCGACGACGACGGCGTGGCGGTCGCGGTGCGCGATACGGTCATCGCACAGCCCCCCAACCAGTTCCCGACCGGAACGCTGACCGTGGTCGGGAACTCCGAGGGCGACGCTCCCATCGTGGTCTCCCTGCGGACGAGCGGCAACGACGTGGACGGCCAGATCGTGGAGTGGGAGCTCGACACCGGCCTCGGCGAGGGCTTCCAGCCGATCCAGCCGAACCAGACGGTTCAGGTGACTTATCCCTTCAGCAACGATGCCTACCGTCCCGTCCTGCGGCTGACCGACGATGACGGCGACTCGAGCCTGATCGAGGCCGATCAGGAGATCCTGGTGTTCCGGCAGATCGACGCGAGCCAGTCGGACGTCACCTTCCAGGCCAATCCGGCATTCGCGAACGTCCCGATCGCGCCCGCGATCTGGGCCGATGGCCAGGACGCGTTTGTCGTGACCGTCGACGTCAGGGCCCCGGACGGCTCGCCGCTGGCCGATGCACCGGTGAGCGTGAAGGCGACCCGCCCCGAGCTTTTTGCACCAGACGGACAGAACCTGGGTGTCCCGGTCACGATCTTGCCCGCGGATCCGCGGACGGACGGTCAGGGCCAGGTCACGATCTTTGTCCGCACGAACACCTCCACTCGGGTCGAGGCCGTCCCCGACATCTCGTTCGAGCCTTTCGACATCGAGATTCTGGCCGATCGGGGTCATGGCGCGACGGTCCCCCTGAGAACCTTCAAGGGGTTGAACGCCGAGACGATTATCGGCTCCGCGACCGGTTCGCTTTCCATCAGAGCCGCGGACGGCCAAGGGGGCTACTGCCCGGGAGAGATGGTCAACATCTCGGTCGGCGTAACCGCGCGTGGCGGCGCCCCCGGAGCCGGTGGACCCGCCGCAAACCGCTATGTGGAGGTTCGACGCGGACAGTTCTCCAACCCCGCCCTGATCCCGACGACCCCGGGGCCGGGCTTCTCGAGCTGGCGGACCAACGGCAGCGGAGAAATCGTGCTCCAGTCCCGGCCCCAAGCGGAGGACCAAGCCGTGATCGTCATCGCCTGGGTGGACGGACAGCCGCTCGATGACCTGAAGTCCTTCAACTTCGCGGCCAACTGCCCTTGATGATCAAGATCTAATCCGCGCCGAGGACCCAATTGCGGAAGAGGGCGCGTCCTTTCGGCGCGCCCTCTTCGTCCACCATTCCCGCGGTTCGGCCGCTACGGCGTGATGATGACCGTCGTCCCCACCCGGGTCAACTCGTAGACCGTCGAGATCCCCTCGTCGGAGAGCCGCATGCAGCCGTGGCTGACCGCCTGGCCTACCGACTGCTTGGCCTTGGTGCCATGGATGGCCAGGCCATCGCCCAGATACAGCGCGTACTGACCCATCTCGCCAGGGAAGTAGCGCTTGGGGCTGTCGGCCGGCGGGACGGCGCGACCCTTCTCGATGTAGTGCCAGTCGGGGGCGTACCAGACGGGGTCCGTCTCCTTGCGACCCACCGAGAAGACTCCCACCGGGGTCTCGAAAAGCCAGCCACCGTTGTCGGCGTCCCGATGCCGCAGATAGGCTCCCTTCCCGACCGCGACCGGAAACTCATGGAGCACCTCGGCGCCCTTGAGAACGCGCAGCCGACGGTCGCTGATCGAGACCTGCAGGTAGGTCTCGTCGGCTCCGGGCGCGTGGTACGACCCACCGGGAGCCAGCCCGGCGTAGTCGACGTAGGCGACCTCGCCGAGCGCCATGAAGGTCTGGCCGAGGACCAGGGAGGGCCGGAGCGCCAAGGGTGCGACCGCCAGGGCGATCGCCATTCCGTAGCCGAGCTTGCGTGATCTCATGCGCGCGTCTCCATGCAGCCGTTCACGTCTCGTTCCCTGAAGCTAGGGCCCGGGTCTCCCATCCCGCCAGCCCCCGCCACGTATAACAGCCCTTCAATGCGCAGGGCCCTCGCTTTCGCGAGGGCCCCACACCTTTTTACGACGCTTCGCGGAGGAGCCTGAACCTCAGTTCGCGTCCCGGATGAATCCGGTGGTGCCGCGAACCTCGCTCCCCCGACGATACGGCTGGTACGTATCCGCCGGCTCGCAGAGCGGCAACCAGACCTCGCGGTAGGGCCGCTGGGCGTTCTGGCCGACGTAGATCGGGACGCCTTCGTACTCGCCGACCTGAGTCAGGATGTCCATCGACGCCGTCTGCGTGGCGCCGAACTTGACCCAGCTCCGACCGTCGAAGCTGATCGTCGCGTCACCGGTGTACCAGGACTGATCATCGAGGCAGGCCTTCGCCTCCGGTTCCTCTACCTCCATCGGGCAGCCGTTCTCGTCGACCTGGACGCCGGCCGGCGTGTTCGGGCACTGGTCGAGCCCGTCGTACACACCGTCGTTGTCCGAGTCGAGCGGGCAGCCGCGCTCGTCCACCTGAGCGCCCTCGGGGGTGCTCGGGCAAGCGTCGAGCCCGTCGGGCACGCCGTCGCTGTCGGAGTCGACCGGACAACCCGTCTGGTCGACGATCACGCCGCGCGGCGTGTTGGGGCACAGGTCGTCCGCGTCGCGCACACCGTCCATGTCGGTGTCCCGGATGCCGAAGTCCTCATCCGAGCCGCCGAAGCTGATGACGATGCCGCCCTGGAACTCGGGGTTGTTGGCCTGGAACGTCTTCGTATCCTGGCCCGGCAAAGCCCCTGAGGTCTCCCGGAAAGGACGCTCGACGATGGCCACGTTGTCCCGCGCATCCAGGCGGATGCCGAACTGCGGCGTGAAGAAGATCTTCAGGCCGCCGCCCCAGTTGAACGTGGTGTTCGGCTCGTTGAATTCGGCACCGTCGGTGTCGAACACGAACTGGCCCACGCCCGCCGAGACGTACGGCACGACCTTCTGATCGAAGCTGTAGAGAAACTGATAGACCGCGTCGAGCCGGACCTCGAAGACGTCGATGCTCTCGAAGTCCACCTCCTCGCCGGTCTGCTCCTCCAAATCCTCTTCGCTGACCAGGTCAGCACCGGAGAAGCTCATGGTGCCCTCGACCCCGATGTTGGGATGCGGGAACCAGGCGAGCTTCCCTCCGAACACGAATCCCGGGTCCATGAAGACGACGTCGTCGTCGTAGACCCTCATTCCACCGAGCCCGGAGATCTCCCAGGCCCGGTAGTACGTTTGGCCGTACACCATCGAGGCGCCGACCAAGGTCAGCACCCCCACGGCTACGGTCATTAACAGCTTCCTCATCGGTTGCTCCCTCCGCTTCAACGTCAGACACCAGATCCAAGGTTGCGGGAATCCCGGGGAGCGGCAAGTGCCGCTCCCCGGCTTCCCGGTTGCCCACGAGGGGCGCCGAGCTACGGTCTAGCTTCCGGTGACCGTGGTCGGCTCCTCGTCGACAATCACGCCGGTCAACTGATCGGCGGTCAAGTTGACCCGGTTTCCGACGTCGTTCTGTGCGGCGAGGCCTTCCGCACGGAAGAAGATGAGCGCGTTCTGGCCGCCGGGGATGCTGTCGACGCTCCACGTGAAGCCTGTGGTCGAACAGTCGCCACCGGCAACAGTGCCCCGGTTCGGGTTGGCTCCGCCTCCCTCCGGGGACGTAGCCAGAAGGCCACGGCACACGATGGCACCGGTGTTCGGGGCCACCTCGTCAACGACCTGAACACCGGTCGCCGCGAAGGTGCTCTGGTTGATGACCTCGACGCGGTAGACGAAGGCCAGACTGTCGGCATCGTCTCCGCCCTCGCCGACGAGGAATTGCTCCTTCGACGACTGGAACGCGCCAGCCTCGTCGAGGAAGCCGTCCTCGTTGTTGACGTCGAGCTCGATCGTCACCGTCGTGGTCACGCAGGCGATATCCTGATCCGTGATGGTCCCGACCGGCGTATCGCCGCTCGCGGTCACACGGTTGCAGAACACGCCCTCCTGACCCGGGGTGCTGACCCTCACCGTGTAGGCCAGGACGAAGCCGTCGTTCACAGCCGGATTGGTCGGCGCGAAGTCGCCGATGTCCACCGTGAAGAAGCGGCCGTTCTGCGTGACCGTCGCGCCGGGGAAGTTCACCGTGTCGACCTCGACGGTGTACACCGCGGAGTCGGGGAAGAACGCCGCGTCCAGCGTGTCCTCGATGACGGTGTTGGTCAGAATCGCGCTGCCGTTGTTGGCGATCTCGACTGTGAATACCGCCATGGCGCCGGCGCTGATGATGGCGTCCTGCGTGGTCTTGCGGACCTCGAGGAGCGCCTCCCTGACCTCGTGGCACAGGGTGTCGGCGTCCAGCGACTCGGTTTCGAGCGCATTGGCCTCGGTCGCACCC
>JBOHRQ010000061.1:0-12451 GCA_050732875.1 Gemmatimonadota bacterium
CCGCCTCCCCAGTTGGTGCGGGGGTCATGGCTCGTGCGTTCATCTCTCTCTTCTCCGAGAGTTCAGGGTGGTTTCGGTTCCTCACGGCCGGGTTGGATGTGCAGGGTGCGTGCCACGAATCACGGCTCCGGGCGCGCCCGGGGGAGTCGGAAACCGGATTCCGTTCCGCCTGGAAGCCGGGTTCCACGATCGCGGAAGCGGCTCCCTCTTTCTGGCCCCCTGGACCCCGTCCATGGTCCGGCCGGGTTCCGTGTGTTCCAAGGCAAGCTCTTGTGCGACATGCCGTTGCCTTCCTTCTGGCGGGACTCTGCAACCGGGCTTGCAAAACGAGAGGCGATCTGCGACCGGAAGCCGCGCATGACACGGCTCGGCACGCGGGCTGTGCGGCGTCGGGCTAGTCTTCGACTTCGTATAGCTTGATCTTGTTCAGCAGGCTCTTGTAGCTGATCCCCAGATCGGCCGCCGCGCGCTTCTTGTTCCAGCGCGAGCGCTCGAGCGCGCGCTTGATCTCGCGCTTCTCGACGCGGGCGACGGCCCGCCCGACCATCGCCTTGAGCGACCGTCCCGACTCCTCGTCGTCCTCGTCGAAGCTGTCGGCCGGGGTCTGCTTGCTCCCCAGCTCGGCGCGGATGACCTCCTCGTCCTCGATGACGAGGAACCGCCTGAGGACGCGCTCGAGCTCACGCGTGTTGCCCGGCCACTGATAGGCCTGCAGGAAGCGCAGGAAGCTGCCGCGCAGGACGCGGATGTTGGAGCCGTAGAACGGCCCGTACTTCTGGACGATGTGGGTCGCGAGCAGCGGGATGTCTTCGGGCCGCTCCCTGAGCGACGGGATCTCGACCCGCACGGCGCCGCCGGCCCGCACCCAGATCCGCTGCAGATCCTCGAGCCCCTCGCGATTCATCGACGGGGCCTCGCAGCTCAGGATGATCCGCGGGTCGGGCTGCCCGGAGCCCTCGCGCTCCCGCTTCCAGTCCACGAGCCGCGTGTTGACCTCCTGGGGCAGGAGCTCGATCCCGTGGATGTACAGCGTGCCTTCCTCGGCCGTCGCCAGCTTCCCCCCCGAGCCGTGCCCGAACAGCTCGCGCTCGAGAGCGGCTTTGGGAACGGCGTACGAGTTCAGCGCCGTGAACGGGGCGGGCTCCCGGCTCGACAGGTTGTGGACGCCGTGCGCCAGCACTTCCTTGCCGACGCCGCGCTCGCCGTAGAGGATGATGGTGAGCGTCGTATCCGCCACCTGGGTCAGCCGCTCGCGGGCGGTGACCACGTCCTCGTTGACGCTGAGCAGGTAGTTCGGGTGGGCCCCCACCTCCCAGTAGCCGCTCGCGGCGATCTCGGCGGCGGGGTCGAAGACCAGCGACAGGTCCTTTTCGCTTTTCATCGTGGCGGGAAACCGTGCAATTCCTATGCCGCAGATGGGCACACGGCTTCCGTTCGAGTGGAGGGTCGGAGTCTTCTAGTGCGGGCCCTGGGAGAGGAGGAGCTGCACCTGCCCGTCGCTCTCGGCCATCCCTTCCAGCAGCGTCCGCCCCTGTTCCGGCCGGTCGCCGAAGAGATGCAGGACGCCGGCCACGAAGCGGCTGTCCGCGCCGTCCGAGCCGGCGCGCCGGGCGGAAGCGGCCAGGACGGTCTGGAGCCGGCCGGGATTGCCGTAGATCTGCCGCCAGTCGAGGGAAAGGCCGAGCCAGACGGGATACCGTTCCAGGCCCTGGCGAAAAGCCCGCGCCGCCTGCTCGTCATGGCCGAGCTCCGCGAGCGCCGCCCCCAGTCCGAAATAGCCGATCGCAAAGTCCGGCGCCGACTGGGTGACGCGGCGATACGCCTGGACCGCCTCTTCCGGGCGCGCGGCGACCATCAGCCGGTCGCCGCGCTGGAGCCAGACCGAGGCGTCGGCCAGGAGCTCCGGCGTCCGGGCCGTGGACCACACGTCGCGATAGCGATCGTACAGCCAGCCGTCGTAGCTCAGCATCCCCCAGGGAGAGAGAAAGGGATGAGCCGAAAGCGCCGGGGCCGCCGCCGACACGGCGAAGTACTGGCGCCAGGCATGCAGGCCGAACCCGTGCGGCGTCGTGATCCCCACCCAGACCGGCTGATAGCGCTCGGCGATGCGGGTCCACGAGGCCGGCAGGACCGCCGCCACGCGAACCCGGTCGCGCGAGGCGGCCGCGGCGCGGCTGGAGGCGTCCGGCAGCGGGATGAGATCGGGCTGGCCATCGTCGTCGCCCCGGCGCTCGCCGGGTCGGAGGGGCTCGGCGGGCTCGAGAACCGGCGCCAGGGGTCGGACCTCCTGGGCGTCTGCGACCGTCGTCCCCAGGCCGAGGAGCGCGGCCGCGATCAGGCTCATCGCTCCATGCGTGGATCGCTTTGGCATGCCGCTACCTCCGGGTCTATCTTAGGTTTTTCATGCGCTGCTTTCCAGCCTCGACCTTGCTCCTGGCCGCGCTGGCGACGGGGTTCGCCGCCTGCGAGCGGGAGGCCGACCAGCCGCCCGGGGACCTCCCCGGGCTGCCCTTCTCCGATGCCGTTCTGCCCACCGACTCGTTCTACCTGGTCAGCGAAATCGGGGATACGCTGAGCTTCCGCACGTCCCAGGCCGAAGCCGGCACCCGGCTGGCCCGCTACCGCCGCGTCCAGGGCGGCGTCGACAGCCTGGTGGCCTTCATCGAACCCCGCTCCAAGGCCCCCGTCTCCAGCTTCCAGCACCGGCATCTCCAATCCGGCAGCGTCACCGCGCGGGTGCTCTACGGGCGCGGGTTCGACGGACAGGCGCGGCTCATCACGGCCACCGAGGAAGGCCAGCGCGAGGACAACGTCCGCACCCCGCCGCCCGTGCTCGACGCGGCCCAGATCCCGCTCTCCCTGGCGGCCCTCCGGCTCGCGGACGCCGATTCCCTCAGCTTCAACTACCTGGCGCCGTTCGAGAGGCAGGCGCTCGCCGCCCGGCTGGTGGTCACGGGCGACACGCTCGAGACGGCCAGCGGGAGCCGCAGGGCCTGGCGCCTCAGGCTCCTCGTATCCGGGCTCGAGGAGCGCTACTGGCTCGACGCCGAGCCTCCTCACCGGCTGCTCCGGATCGAGGAAGTGACCCGCAGCGTGACGTGGAACCGGCCCTGAGCCGCGGCCGGGCCGCGACCCGCTCGGTGGCCGCGCTCGCCGCCCTTCTCTTCGCCTCCCCGGCCGTCGCGCAGCGCGAGGCGCCGGCGGCCCTGCTGGCCGCCGCGCGCTCGGTGAGCCGCGAGGTGGCCGCGATCCGCGACCTGGAATGGCGCCGGCCGGTCGACTTCCGTATCAGCGACCGGGCGACGATCCAGCGCTACGCCCGGGAAACCCTGGACAGCGAGATGACCGCCGGCCAATGGGCGGCCTACGAGGCGCTTCTCGCACACTGCGGACTCCTTCCGGGCGGCGTCGATCTCCGCGATCTGGTGGTCCGGCTCTACGCCGAACAGGTCGCGGGCTACTACGAGCCCGACAGAAAAACGTTCTATCTGGCGGATTGGTTGCCTCGGCTGATCCAGCGCGCGGTGGTGGCCCACGAGGCCACGCATGCCCTCCAGGACCAGCATTACGACCTGGTCCGCTGGATGGACGAGGTTTCGCCCACCGAGGACGCCGCGCTCGCCCGCGCGGCCGTGATCGAGGGCGACGCCATGGTCACCATGCTGGCCTATCTGCTGGGCCCCCTGGGCACGCGCCCCGAGGACCTGCCCGATCTCGACGAGCTCCTCTCCGGCGAGGCCGTCGCCATGGGCCAGGGCTTCCCCACCTTCGCCTCCGCCCCGCCGGCCCTCCAGCGGCTCTTCCTCTTTCCTTACGTCGAGGGATCGGGGTTCGTGCTGGCGGGGCTGCGCCGGGGGGGCTGGGCGGCGGTCGACGGGCTGTACGGCGATCCCCCCGCCTCGACCGAGCAGATCCTCCATCCCGAGCGCTACTGGGAGACCCGCGACGAGCCCCGGGCGCCCGAGCCCCGCCTGCCCGAGACTCGCGCGCCCGAGCCCGCCGTCGAGGCCGGGCAGGAGCCCTGGATCAGCGGGAGCTGGGGCGAGCTCGGGGTCCAGCTCGTGCTCGCGGCCGCGCTCGGCGACACCGCCCTGGCGGGCGACGCGGCGCGTGGATGGGACGGCGACCGCTACGCCCTCTATCGCACGGAGTCCGGTCCGCCGGCCTACGTCTGGACGATCCTGTGGGATACCCCCGCCGACGCCGAGCGCTTCGCCCGCGCCTACGCCCAGGCGACGGTGGCGCGCTTCCCGGGTCCGGCGCGGATGACGACCGGTCAGGGCCGGTTCGTCTTCGAGGAAGCCGGATGGTCGCTCGAGCTGCGCTGGGCGGGAGACCGCGTCGAGATCCGGGAGAACTATCTTTGAACGTGACCGGACCCTTCCGCGTCCAAGGGTTCGAGCTTCAACACAACCCGGGGAGTAGCCGTCACATGTCCTGTCAGGCCCTTCACAGCCCCGTCGCGTCCGTCCGCCCCGCCCTGCTTGCGCTGGCGGGGTTCGTCCTCCTCGCGCCGGCGAGCTTCATCCCCCTCGCGCCCGTCGCGCTCCGCGCGCAGGTCGCGGCCCCGGCGGACAGCCTCCCGCTCTCGCTCTCCCAGGCGCTCGAGATCGGGCGCCAGGAGAACCCCTCCCTCCGGCAGGCCGGCTACCAGCGTTCGGCGGCCGGCGCCGGGCTCTGGCAGGCGTACGGGACCCTGCTCCCCCGAGTCGGGCTGCAGGGCCAGGCCCAGCGCTTCGATGGCGGCACCTTCGCCTTCCTGGGGGGCGAGTTCGAGGCCCCGTCGACGTACACCACGAGCTACCAGTGGAACTTCACCCATTCCCTCCTCGACGCCGGGCGGGACCTGTTCCGGATCCGGGGCGCCCGCGCCGACGCCCGGCAGGCGGTGGCCGCCTACGACCTCGAGTGGTGGACGACCCGCGCCGACATCCAGCGCCAGTACCTGGAGGCGCGCCGCCAGCAGGCGCTCGTGGATCAGGCCCTGCTCGAGGTCGAGCGGCGTCAGGAGCACCTGCGGCAGGCCGAGGCCCGCTACGCGGTCGGGGCGGTGACGAAGTCGGACGTCCTCGAGGCCCGTCTCTCCGTCGGGCAGGGCGAGGTGGCGGTCCTCGAGGCGCGCCAGGGACGGCAGGAGGCGATCCTGGCGCTGCGGCGCCTGCTCGGCGGAGAGCTCCCTCCGGGGGCCGTCCGCCTGACATCCGATTTCCTGGTCTTCGACCCGCCCTTCGACATCGAGAACGTGCTGGCCCGGGCCTGGGAGCGGCACCCGTCGCTGCGCGAGATCGACGCCCAGGAGGAGGGCGACGCCGCCAACCTGTGGATCGCCCGCTCGTCGTACCTGCCGAGCCTCCAGTTCCAGTACGGCCTGAGCCGCTCGCTGGTCGACACCACGGGCTTCCAGTTCTCCGACTTCAACGAGCGCGGCTTCTACGCCGTGTCGCTCTCGTGGCAGCTCTTCGACGGCTTCAGCCGGCATTACGAGGCGAGCCAGGCCAACGCCGCCCTGCAGTCGGCGCGGGCCGAGCGCGAGCTGCGGCGGCTGGAGATCGAGGAGAGCGTCCGCGCCGCCCATTCACGGCTCCGGACCGCCCACGCCGCCTGGCGGACGAACCTGGCCAACGTCGAGCTGGCCCGCGAGGACCTGAGGCTCGGCGAGGGCCGCTACGAGACGGGCGCCGGGTCGTTCCTGGACCTGCTGGACGCGCGGGTGCGCGCGAGCGAGGCGGAAACGGACCTCATCGGCTCGACGTACGACTTCTATCAGGCGCTCGTGGACCTCGAGCGCGCATCGGGTCTGGATCTGTTCCCGGAAGAGGCCATTCGATGAAGGGTCGCAAGAAGTGGTTCATCGCGGGGGGCGCGGCGCTCGTTCTCGCTCTGATCGCCGTCAGCGTCCTCACCAGCCGCGAGAGCGGGACCAAGGTCGAGGTCGAGACCGCGGAGCGGCGCGACCTGACGGCAACCGTCACCGCGAGCGGGACGGTCGAGCCCCAGAGCTCGGTCAACATCAGCGCGACGACCAGCGGCGAGGTGGTCCGGATCGGAGTCGACGAAGGACAGCGGGTCCAGGAGGGCGACTTCCTCCTCCAGCTCGATCCGGTCAACGTGGCCGCCAGCGCCAGCGGACAGGCGGCCGCCGTCCAGGCCGCGCGGGCGGATCTGGCCGCCGCCGAGGCGCAGCTCGCCTACGCGCGCCAGGAATACGAGCGGATGCGGGAGCTGGCCCAGGCCGAGCTCGTTCCCCGCGCCGAGCTCGAAGCCGCCGAAGCCGAGCTGCGCTCGCGGGAGGCGGGGGTGCGGGCGGCCCAGGGCCGCGTGCAGCAGGCCGGAGCGACCTTGACCAGCGCCCGTCACGACGTGAGCCGGGTCACGTTCAACAGCCCGATCGACGGCGTGGTGACGAAGATCAACGTCGAGGAGGGCGAGGTCGCTCTCCTCGGCACCATGAACCAGCCCGGCACGATCCTCATGACGGTCGCCGACCTGGGCGTCATGGAGGCGACCATCGACGTCGACGAGACCGACGTCGTGGCGGTAAAGATCGGCCAGCCCGCCACCGTCACGATCGACGCCTTCCCGGACACCACCTTCGCCGGTCAGGTGACCGAGGTCGGGACCAGCCCCGCGATCGTCCCGACCGCCACCGGGCCGAGCGGGGAAGCCACCGACTTCGAGGTCGTGATCACCATCGACGGGGCGCTTCCCGACGCCCGATCGGGGCTCTCCTGCTCCGCCGACATCAAGACCGCCGAGCGCGAGAGCGTCCTCACGATCCCCATCCAGTCGCTCGTCGTGCGCTCGGTCTCCGACGACACCACCGCCGAAGGGGTGACCGAGAAAGAGGGGGTCTTCGTCGTCCGCGACGGGACCGCCCACTTCGTGCCCGTCCATATCGGCATCACGGGCGAGCGTCATTTCGAGGTCCGGAGCGGGCTCGAGGAGGGGGATCAGGTCGTGAGCGGCAGCTATCAGGCCCTCCGCGACCTTGCCGACGGCGACACGGTCGAGATCGAGGAAGAGGAAGAGGACGACTCGGAGGCGGAGGCTTCGTGACGGCCGGCGATCATCGCGCTCTCATCGAGGTCCGGCAGCTCTCCAAGACCTACGTCATGGGCAGCGAGGAGATCCACGCCCTCGACTCGGTGGATCTGGACATCGAGAAGAACGAGTACGTGGCCGTCATGGGCCCCTCCGGGTCCGGCAAGTCGACGCTGATGAACCTGCTGGGGTGCCTCGATTCTCCGTCCAGCGGCGACTACTGGCTGAACGATCGGCAGGTGAGCCAGCTCGACGACGACGAGCTCGCCCACGTCCGGAACCGCGAGATCGGCTTCGTCTTCCAGACCTTCAACCTGCTCCCCCGGGCAAGCGCGCTCCACAACGTCGAGCTGCCGCTGGTCTACGCCGGCATCCCGTCGGACAAGCGGACCGAGCTCGCCCACGCCGCTTTGCGCGCGGTCGACCTGGAGGACCGGGCTCAGCATCGGCCGAACGAGCTGTCGGGCGGCCAGCGCCAGCGCGTCGCGATCGCGCGCGCGCTCGTCAACCACCCGTCCATCCTCCTGGCCGACGAGCCGACCGGAAACCTGGACTCGAAGACCAGCTCGGAGATCATGGAGGTCTTCGACCGGCTGTACGAGGAGGGAAACACGATCATCCTGGTGACCCACGAGGCCGACATCGCCGCCCACGCCCACCGCGAGGTCCATCTGCTGGACGGCCGGATCGAGAACGACGTGGCCCGCGGGCCGCGGCAGGCTGCCGCCGCAGCGGCGGACCCCGCGTCGTAGGGGTGCCCCTGTTGCTCTCGTGTGACCCTCAGCGATATTGACGCCATGGGAGCAACACCAATCGACGTCCTGCAGCTCAGTCCTGACGAGCGTTTGCAGCTCATGGAGGAGTTGTGGGACAGCCTATCCCCGAACGATATCCCGCTAACATCCGCCCAAGCCAAAGAACTGGATCGGCGGGAGGCCCTCCACAGAGCCCACCCGGATCGCGGTCGCCCGTGGCGGGAGGTACTCGACGAGATTGAGCGTCGGCGCGGCTGATGCCGCCGCGCCTGTTGCTCAAGCCCGAGGCCGAGTCCGACCTGACAGCGGGGACTCGGAAGCGAATTCCTCGGTGAGGTGGCGAGTGTTCTCGAAGTGATCGACGCCCGGCGAGACCCTCGGCGGTGGCAGCTGCGGCACTGAGGCTGGGCTTCCGGAATTCCCCGGACTGCTCATGGAGAGGCTCTCGAAGGAGGGGGGGCGCGGTCTTGCTATCAGCCGACCGCGCCCCTCATGGGAGGACCCCAGGCCACCGCGACATTTTCCGCGAGGCCCGGTTCGTCGGAATCCTATCGCAGGGCGCGTACCACACGGGGCCGATTTCCCTTCGACCTCCGAAAGCGAGGCAGCGGCCTTCCGTCGGCATGGGTAGCGGGCGCCTGTCGGAACGGAAACCCCTTTCCGCACGCCCGGGGAATCGCAGATCTCGTCGGGGCGCTCAGGAGCACACGCCAGGCGGTCCGCTCGATCCAGGTGTAGCCCAGTCATCGTGAAACGCGAGACCCGCTCGGCCGCCTCGACCATCGGCGCATGGAGCGGGTATCCTGGAGCCGTGGATCCCTTGACGGCATTCGGCCCGGACCTCCCCGGGGCCGACCTCGTGTCCAAGGGTCTCGACGACCTGCGCCGGGGTACGGAGTCGATCGAGGCGCTCCTCGTATCCATCGGCCGGCCTCGCCTGCTTCAGCTGGGATTCGACGTTCCGCTCCGCTATGACCGCCCCGAGATTCGCCTCTATAAACACCTCTCTTTGGAGGAGGGCGCCAATGCTCATTCCCGCTACAACGCGCTCATCCGTCGACTGGTCAGCTTCGAAAGGGCCGCCGAGTGCGCGCGGTAGCCGACGCCGGGCGGGTGCGGGAGTTGATGCGCTCGCTCGGTCGTCTCGCGCGCGCTCCGGCTTCCGTTTACTTCACAGGTGGCGCCACCGCCGTGCTCTACGGCTGGCGTGAATCGACGGTCGATGTCGACCTGCGGATCGAGCCCGATCGAGACGAAATCCTGAGACCCATGGTCGAATTGAAGGAGCGATTGAACATCAACATAGAGCTCGCCTCGCCGCAGGATTTCGTTCCTGTTTCGCCTGACTGGCGGGCTCAGAGCCCCTTCATCGAGCGCCACGGGCGGCTCTCTTTCCATCATTTCGAACTTTACGCCCAAGCGCTCTCCAAAGCAGAGCGCCGCCATGCCCAGGATGTCGAAGACATCCAGGCTATGCTGCGGCTGGGATTGATCGAGCCCGAAGCTATGCTTCGCTATCATGACCGCGTCGCGTCGGACCTCCATCGGTATCCATCGCTCGATGCGGAAGCACTTCGTAAGGCTGTGGAGAGCCTCTTCGGGCCAAGATCATCCTGAAGAAGACTCCATCTCGACGCGCCCCGTGGTGCCTTCGCTTCCCGATTCAGTAGCTTCACGCCATGCGGGATACGTGGAAGGATCTCTCTCCCGGCACGCGAGTGGTCGTCGCCATGAGCGGCGGCGTCGATTCGAGCGTGGCCGCGGCCATCCTGGTCGAGCGCGGCTGCGAAGTCGTCGGGGTGACGATGAAGAACTTCTGCTACTCGGAGGTCCCTGAGGAGTATGCTGCGGTCGCCTGCTGCTCGCTGGAGGCGATCGAGGACGCCCGCGCAGTCGCCCGGCGGCTCGGCATCGTCCACCACGTGCTCGACTTCGAGGGTCCCTTCCGCGAGGCGGTGATGGAGCCCTTCGTGGCCGAGTACGCCGCCGGCCGCACGCCCAACCCGTGCGTCCGCTGCAACCGCTTCGTGCGCTTTCCCCAGCTCTGGAGGAAGGCGCGGCTGCTCGGCGCAAAGGCCGTGGCCACCGGCCACTACGCGCGGGCGGTCGCGGGCGATGGGGACGGTGCCGATGGCCGCGTCGAGCTGCGCCGCCCCATCGATCGCGCCAAGGACCAGACCTTCTATCTGTGGGGGCTCACCCGACCGCTCCTCGAGCGGGCCCTCTTCCCCCTCGGCGAGATGACTAAGGACGAGGTCCGCGAGCGGGCGCGGGCGCTGGGGCTCTCGACCGCCGAGAAGCCGGAGAGCCAGGACATCTGCTTCGTCCCCGACGGCGACCTCCACGGCTTCCTCGAGCGGGAGGCGGCAGCCCGTCCCGCGCTCGCGGCCGCCGGCCGCTTCGAGCCCGGTCCGATCCGGGATCGTGACGGCCAGGAGCTCGGCACGCACCCGGGAAGCGCCTTCTTCACGGTCGGCCAGCGCCGCGGGCTCGGGCTCGCCGCCGGGGAGCCTCTCTACGTGACCGCGATCGAGGACGACAACACCCTCGTCGTCGGCCCGGCGGAGGACCTCCTCGCCGACGGCCTCGAGGCCGAGGACGTCAACTGGCTGGTGACGCCTGACGAGCTGCCGGACGGGGAGTTCCGCGCCGAGGTCCAGATCCGGTACCGGTCGGCGCCGGCCGCCGCGACTATCGCGCCCAACCCGAGGGGCACGGCGAAGATCCGCTTCGACGCCCCCCAGCGGGCGGTAGCGCCGGGGCAGTCAGCGGTCGTCTACCACGGGGATCGCGTGCTGGGCGGCGGGACGATCCGCGCCTCCTCGGTTTCGTGACCGATCCATGAGGGCCGCGATCGGACCTGGCGGGCCTTCATCTTGCAGCCCCCCACCCCGGTCATGAACCCTGCACAGTCACAGCTGCTGGGCCTCCAGAACGCGGACGGAGGCTGGGGCGCCGCTCGCGGCGGCCCGAGCGCCACCGAGCCGACCGCCCTCGCCGTGATGGCGCTCCGCGGCGCCGACGACGAAGGCGCCGACGGCGAACGGGGTCTGGCCTGGCTCCGGGATCGCCAGCGAAAGGACGGCTCCTGGCCCGCCACCGACCAGGTGCCTATGGCCAGCTGGATGACCTCGCTGGCCGTTCTCGCGCTGACCGGCTCTCCCACCGACCGTTCGCGAGCGACGGCGGGAGCGCGCTGGCTGCTCGAGCAGGAAGGACGCCCCGTTCCCTGGGTGACCCGTCTTCTCTTCTTATTCTTTCCCAAATACAACGTAACAGAGCTGGATCTCGACCTGAGGGGCTGGCCCTGGTTCGAGGACACCTTCGGCTGGGTCGAGCCGACCGCCTGCGCGCTGATCGCGCTCAAGTCGCTGCGCGACGATCTGCCGGAGTCGCCGACCCGGTCCCGGATCGAAGAGGGCGAGCGCATGATCCTCGATCGCGTGTGCAAGGGCGGTGGCTGGAACTACGGGAACTCGCGCGTCTACGACGAGGAGCTCTGGCCCTTCCCGGATACCACCGCGCTGGCGCTTCTCGCGCTCCAGGACCGCCCCGAGCTCCCCGAGGTCCGGTCGAGCCTTCAGGCCCTCGATGGCATGGTGGCCCGCAACGAATCCCTGCTGGCCACCTCCCTCGCGGCTCTCTGCGGACGCGCCTACGGTCGTCCGGTCGATGCGCTCTCGGCCCGCCTCGTCGAGCACCTGGAAGCCGGCTCGCCGTGGATCGACACGCGTGCACTGGCGCTGGCCGGGCTCGCCCTTCGAGAGGCTCCGATCCCCCTCGGGTTCGATCATGCTTGACCGGCGGGAGTTCCTCAAGGCGGCCGCCGGGGCGGCCGTTCTGGCCGGCCTTCCGGGCTGCGGGCGGGACGAGGAGCGGTGGCGTCCGAGCGCGTTTGCCAAGCCCGCGACCTCCCGAACCGCGGTCCTCTCCGTGGACGGCTACGAGCGAGGGCTCGAGGACGCGGTTCGCCGTGGCGTCGGGCTGTTCGACCTTCCTGTCCGCGGCCGCCGGGTCGTCCTCAAGCCCAACTTCGTGGAGTTCGATCCCCAGGGTGTCATCAACACCCACCCGGCCGTCGTCGCCGCCGCGATCGAGGTCTTTCGCAGCCTGGACGCCGACGTCGTCGTGGCCGAAGGCCCGGGGCACCGGCGCGACAACGAGTACCTGCTGACCGCCACCGGGATCGGGGACGTCCTGCGGGACACCGGGACGCCCTTCGTGGACCTCAACAACGACGCCGTGCGGAAGGTGGCGCTCAGGAGCAGCTACACGGGGATGAAAGTTCTCTATCTGCCCGAGACCGTGATGGGCGCCGATCTGTTCGTCTCGCTTCCCAAGATGAAGACCCACCACTGGGCCGGCGTCACGCTGTCGATGAAGAACCTGTTCGGGATCGTCCCGGGATCGATCTACGGCTGGCCCAAGAACCCTCTCCACTGGGCCGGGATCCGGGAGAGCATCCTCGACATCAACGCCGCGCTCCCGATGCCGCGCTTCAACATCGTCGACGGGATCGTGGGAATGGAGGGGAACGGCCCGATCCAGGGCGAACCAGTGCCGAGCGGCATCCTGGTCTTCGGCGAGGACCCCGTGGCCGTCGACGCGACCTGCGCCCGGCTCATGGACATCGACCCGGAGAAGGTTTCCTATCT
>JBOHRQ010000062.1:0-12071 GCA_050732875.1 Gemmatimonadota bacterium
CGGCTCCGGCCGTCACGTCCATCGATTCCACCCGCCGCTCCTGGTAGTCGTAGATCGCGTGGAGGCGCTCGACCTGGTCCGCTTGCACCGCGAGCTCGGTACCCATCGTCGCCGTCACGAGCTGGAACCGCTCCTCCTCGGTCCGGAGCCGGGTCGAGAGCGCGGCCGCCTGCTCGGCCGAGCGAGCCGCGGCGTCGTGGGAGATGAGCTGGCGGGCGGCCAAAGCGGAATCGGCCTCGGCCTGGCGGGCCGCCTCCAGGTACTCGGCGCGCGCGGCGGCGACCGCCGCCTCCTGAGCGAGGCGCTGGCTGCCCAGCGTGCGCCGCAGATCGACCAGCGTCCCCTGAGCCGCAGTCCACTGCTGCTGGGCGCGGAGGGCCTCGAGCTGCACGTCGGGGTTGCTGAGCCTGAGGAGGACGGTCCCGGCTTCGACCGTCGTTCCCGGCTGGACGAGGACCTCTTCGACCCGTCCCGCCGTCAACGCCGATACGTAGCGCATCTGCTCGGGGACGAGAGTTCCGGGACCGCGGACCGAGCGGGTGAAGGACCCCTGCTCCACCGTCCCGATCAGGATGGCATCCCGGTCCACGCTGGGCGCGGCCGGATCGAGCCGCGCGATCGCGACCGTGACCAGGACGAGGACGAGCCCCGCCGCGGCGATGAGGAGATTCCGCCTCTTCTTCGACGGCGGCTCGCGGGGCACGTCCATCCTGGACTCGAACGGCTCACGCATCGTTTCGAGCGGCCGGACGGTGGCGTTGGATTTCTCCCGCGGCATCTCCGGGCCCGAAGGCAATCCGGATGCCACTCCGGGCATTATCGCGGAAGCGCTTATGGATCAATCGGTTATGCAATCGGCAACAGAGAACGTCCGAGCACCGGGGTGTCCGTAACCGGGACGCCGCGTTCGAAACCGCACACTTCCCACGCGGGTCAGGAGTACGCCATCAACCTTGTCCTGGGAGAGGCCGCCCTTCACCCTCGCTCCCCCAAGAGAATGATCCGGCCGGTCGCGGTTGACAAACGCGCGCGGCCGCCTTTACACTTTTCTGGCTTTCAGGACCACGTTTGAGGGATCGACTGCACCAACCGACCCCGAGGTCGGCGAGCGCCGGACTCAAACGCACCACGAGTCCAGGCGTTTTTTTTAACTGCCACACAAGGAGCCAGCAACAGCAATGAGCGAGAGAAAGACCGGGACCGTGAAGTGGTTCAACGACGCCAAGGGCTTCGGGTTCATCCGTCAGGACAACGGCCCCGATGTCTTCGTGCACTTCTCGGCGATCGCGGGTGACGGGTTCAAGAGCCTCGCCGAGAACGACAAGGTCGAGTTCGAGATCACCGAGGGCCCCAAGGGCCCCCAGGCCGCCAACGTGACCAAGGTCGCCTAGGCACGCCGCTCGAACGGCATTCCCGAGCCCCCGCCGATCCGGCGGGGGCTCTTTTTTTGGGCCCGCCCGAGTGCCGGACAAGAATGGGTGTTTGACAGCCGGGAAGCCGGTGGTCTATAAAGGAGATGAAAGGTCGGCGACGGCGACCCGCCAGGCTCCCGAACCGGCCCCCCATGAGACCGCGTCCACGGCCGGGACGCGTCGGGACGACACCCTTAGTGTCGAGCCGCTGAAAGGAAGGTCCGGGGGGATCCGACGGCGTCGATCGACCGGCCGGTCCGTGCGCTCCGCCGCGCGAGGCGGGGCGCACTTTTTTTACGGCGCGAGTCCCGCCAGATCCCCGGATGCCAGACCTTCCACAAAACGCCGGATCCCCTCCTCCAGCCCGAGCCGGTCGATCTTGCGGGCGAGATCGAGAGGCTTGTTCACGTACTCGCGAACGCGTTCGGCGTCCGGACAGCGAGACACCGGCTTCGGATAGTCACAGCGCTGGGCCTCCATCGCGAGCCAGCTCTCGATGGCCCGATTGACGCTCCGGTCGGTTCGGGACGGCGAAGCCCGTTTGAGCCTTGCGAACTCCGTCAGGTAGACGGCCACCGGCTCCAGGCTGCGCACGCAGGGGTCGTCGGGTCGCCGCCACGCGCAGCGCAAACCCAGCGATCGATAGAGAGCGGGCTGGACCAGATGAACCTTTTCGTGGAGAGCGCTCTCGATCCCCTTGGTGAAGCGGGGCGGCGCGAAAACGTTGGGACGGATGACCCCGTCGAAGAAATAGTAGGCCGAGTAGCGCCCGGCCACGACCTCCAGGACAGCGCGCTCCAAGGCCTCGCCTTCCAGACCCTCTGCGCGCCAACGCCGGCTGATCCCCCGCGGATCGGCATCCACGCGATAGCGGTGCTCGATGAGTCCGAAGCGCTTCTCGAGGAGCCGTTTCTCCGGGTCGGCATTGTCCCTGTAGTGGGCCTCGAGCTCGCGCAGCCTGGCCGGATCCTGCTCGTCGAGGAGTGCCAGGAGGCTGTCGCTGCGTCCCCAAGGCCCGCCGACCGGGTCGAAGGACGCCTCCTGCGCCAGGACCGGCCCCCCGACCAGGAGGAGCGCGGAAAGAATCGCCGGCAGGGCGTGTCGCCTCATCCTCGCCTCCTACCGGAAAAGGCTTCCACGCCGGGCATGGTTTAGACTCTTCGTTGTGGTGCCGGAATGATGGAGGCAGCGTTCTGGGGAGGGGTCGGCGGAGCCTCGCTGCTCCTCGGCGCCGTCGCCGGGCTCATCCTCCCCGTTTCACGTCGGACGATCGGGCTCATCATGGGGTTCGGGGCCGGTGTCCTGATCAGCGCCCTCGCCTTCGAGCTGACCGAAACGGCCTTCACGCTGGGCGGCCTGGACGTCGTGACGATCGGGCTGGCGGCCGGCGCGATCGCCTTCTACATCGGGGACCTCTTGATCGACCGGCTGGGCGGGGAGCATCGGAAGAGCTCCATGGGCCGGCAGTCGGAAGGCTCGGAGACCGCGCTCCTCCTGGGCGCAGTGCTGGACGGGATCCCCGAGTCGGCGGTGATTGGGATGACCCTGCTGGGGGGCGGCGGGATCGGCCTCGCGGTGGTGGCCGCGGTCTTCCTCTCCAACGTGCCCGAGTCGCTATCCTCGGCCATCGGGATGCGCAAGGCGGGTCACTCCGCGGGCTATGTGATCGGCGTGTGGGCTGTCGTGGTTGCGGTCTGCGGAGTCTCGTCAGCGCTGGGCTATGGGCTGCTCGATGGCGCATCCGGCGGGACGATCGGCCTGATTCAGGCATTCGCTGCCGGATCGGTCCTGACCATGCTGGCCGACACGATGATGCCGGAGGCCTACGAGCACGGCGGGAAGACGGTTGGGCTCGTGACCGCGCTCGGCTTCGCCGCCGCCTTCGCCTTGTCGATGTTGGAGTAAGGCCGGGGCCCCGGCACGTCGGTCCATCGGCTCGTCCTCGTGACACGGGCTAACTTTTCCTCATGCGGCTCCGGGAAGTAGTCGAGACCTCCCGCAAGGTCGGCGGGACGAGCGGACGGCTGGAGAAGATCTCCCTCCTGGCCGACCTCCTGGGCCGGACCCCGCCCGAAGAGATCGAGATCGCGATCGCCTTCCTCTCCGGCACGCCGCGACAGGGACGAATCGGGATCGGGCCCGCGGCGCTGCGGGACGCCTGGCCGGAAGAGGCGGAGGAATCGCCCCTCGAGCTGACCGACGTCGACGCCGTCTTCGATCGAATCGCGTCGACCACGGGCCCGGGATCCGGTGCCGCGCGGCGGCGTCTCCTCGGCGACCTGCTCGCGCGTGCTACCGGCGCCGAGCGGGACTTCCTGGCGGGCCTGGTCTTCGGCGAGCTGCGGCAAGGAGCGCTGGAGAAGGTGGTCGCCGAGGCGGTCGCCCAGGCGGCCGGGCGGCCAGGGATCGAGGTCCGGCGGGCGCTGGCCGTGACCGCCGACCTGGGCGCCGTCGCCCGTACGTTTCTCGCCAGTGACGAGTCAGGCGCCGAAGGGATCGGGGTCGAGCTCTTCCGTCCGGTTCAGCCGATGCTGGCCAAGCCGACCGATAACCTGGAGGCGGGCCTGGCTCGGCTCGGCGAGGCGGCGCTCGAGTTCAAGCTGGACGGCGCCCGGGTCCAGATCCACAAGGCCGGCAAGGACGTCGCCGTCTACTCGCGGCGGCTCAACGACGTGACCGTTGCCCTCCCCGAGGTCGTCGCGGCCGCGCGCCGGCTGCCCTTCCGGGAGGCGATCCTCGACGGCGAGGCGATCGCCCTTAGACCGGACGGTAGGCCGCATCCCTTCCAGGTCACCATGCGCCGCTTCGGCCGCAAGCTCGAGGTCGAGCGGATGCGCGCCGAGCTTCCGCTTTCGGTCTTTGCCTTCGATCTCCTGCGTGTCGACGGCGACGACCTGCTTGGCGAGCCGCTCTCACGGCGGTGGGAAGCACTCGCCGAGGGAGCGCCCGAGGACCTGGTGATCCCCCGAACGGTGACCGCCGATCCGGCAGCCGCCGACTCGTTTCTCGGCTCCGCCCTCGCGCACGGACACGAGGGGATCATGGCGAAGGCCCTGGACTCCGCCTATCAGGCCGGCTCCCGCGGAGGCGCCTGGCTCAAGGTGAAGCCGGTCCACACCCTGGACCTCGTCGTCCTGGCCGCCGAATGGGGGCACGGCCGCCGGAAGGGCTGGCTCAGCAACCTCCATCTCGGAGCACGGGATCTCGAAGGCAGTGGCTTCGAAATGCTGGGGAAGACCTTCAAGGGGATGACCGACGAGGTGCTCGCCTGGCAGACCGCGCGGCTTCTCGAGCTCGAGACGGCCCGCCAGGGGCACATCGTCCACGTCCGGCCGGAGCTCGTCGTGGAGGTCGCCTTCAACGACGTCCAGGCGAGCCCGACCTACCCGAGCGGGCTCGCCCTCCGCTTCGCCAGAATCCGGCGCTATCGTCCCGATAAGCGGGCGGATCAAGCCGATACGATCGGCGCCGTGCGGGAGATCCACCGGAAGATGTCGGGTGAGGAGACTTCCTGACTCCTCAGCCGAGGAAGCTCTTCCCCCTCTCGACCGCGTCCTGGACGTTGGCGCCCGTCAGCACCTTGTCCATCGGCCCCGACAGCGAATCGGGAAGCTTCTCGTCGAGGAAGTTCTTCATGACGTCGGCCGCCTTGGCGGCCTGCTCGTCCGACAGGTCGGCTTTGGCCTTGAGTCGATCGATCAGCTCCTGCATGATGGGGCCTCCTTCTGTGGATGGCAGTTGTGTCGAGAAGTGAGGCTATGCCCTGCTGTCCCGAATCGCCAACCACGTCGCCGGTCGCGTCTCAGTCCAGAGCGGCCGCCTTCCGGCGCGTCTTCTCGTCGGCGGAAAGGCCCGACTGGTAGCCGTAGAGAGCGTCCTCCCAGGAGCCATAGAGCGGATTCGGAAGCATGATCCACTGCCGGCCCCAGCGGTCCGAGTAACGCGCGGCGAGGGTCGCGCGCTGCGCCGGCGACAGGCGGGCCGAGGCGAAGTCGTTGAAATCGTCGCCCACCAGGAGCAGGATCCGGTAGTTCCTGGCGACCACCTCCCGCCGCGACGACTTGTCGCTGATCCAGTCCCGCCGCTCGCCGCGGGTCAGAACGCGGTCCTGCCCGGGATCAAGGGGGAACCCCGCCGTCTCCAGGTTCCGCCGCGTGGCCGCCTCGACCGCCTGGTCGCGGTTGGTGACGTAGAAGATCGTCACTCCCCGCCGCCCGGCGGCGCGGGCGAACTCGAGGGCGCCCGGGACCGCCGGGGCGGCCGCCTCCAGGACCCACTGGTTCCAGAGCTCGGGGTCGAACTCCTCGCCGGCGTTGATCAGGCGCGTCTGGAAGCGCGAGTTGTCGAGGACGGTCTCGTCCACGTCCACGATCACCGCGGGCGGCAGATCCTGGTAGCCGCCGGTCTGCTCGAGCGCGGCCGTCCAGAACGGATGGGCGAGCGCCTCGTCGAGGCGCTCGATTGCCAGGCGCCACGCTTCCAGCGCGACCGCATCGTACTCAGTGGACGTCCGGACCCAGGTCGTGGAATGGAGCAGGGGATGGGGATTCCGGGCGCACGCCGTGGCCACGAGGAACCCCGCGAGCGCCAGGGCGGCGCGCAGGCGTACCGTCCGTCGAGTCTTCCCGATCGGGCTTTTCCCGCTGACCAATGGTCCCATGCGTGTGGCTCAAGATACACTAGGGGCCGTTCATGGCGACCGCTGAATACGGTTGGCGGCGGTGGATCGGCCTGATCGCCGGCCCGGCGCTGTTCGTCATCTTCCTGGCGCTTCCCGCCCCGGAGGGGCTGGGCGCGGAGGCGTGGAGGACGGCGGCGGTCGGCCTGCTGATGACGACCTGGTGGATCACCGAGCCGATCCCGCTCCCCGCGACCAGTCTCCTGCCGCTCATCCTCTTCCCGCTCCTCGGCGCCGGCTCGATCGAGGAGAGCGCCTCACCGTTCGCCCATCCGCTCGTCTTTCTGTTCCTCGGCGGATTCCTGATCGCTCTGGCGATGGAGCGCTGGGGTCTCCACCGCCGGATCGCGCTCCGTATCATCCGCGCGGTGGGTACGAAGCCCCGCCGCATCGTGGCCGGGTTCATGGTCAGCGCGGCTTTCATCAGCATGTGGGTCAGCAACACGGCGACGACCCTCATGCTGCTTCCGATCGGACTCTCGGTCGTCGAGCTCGCCGAAAGGCGAGGATCGGAGCCGGAGGGCCCGTCCGGCGAGGCACCCGCAGATCGCGATCCCAACTTCGGGCCGGCGCTCCTGATCGCGATCGCCTTCGCGGCCAGCCTGGGCGGGCTCGGGACCCTCATCGGAACGCCACCCAACGCGCTGACCGCGGCTTTCCTGGAAGAGACCTACGGGGTCCGGATCGGCTTCGCGCGCTGGCTCCTGGTCGGCCTCCCGCTCCTCCTCGTGGCCCTGCCGATCGCCTACGTGATCCTGACCCGGGTGACGCTGCCGATCCGGCTTCGCGAGCTCCCCGGCGGCCGGGGGCTGATCGAGAGCGAGCTCGCGAGCCTTGGCCCGGTGTCGCGCGCCGAACGGATGGTGGCGGCCGTGTTCCTGCTGGCCGCCCTGTTGTGGATCACGCGGCCTCTTCTCGAGAGCCGGATCCCCGGACTCACCGACGCCGGCATCGCGGTCGGGGCGGGGCTGCTCCTCTTCCTGCTCCCGGTCGATCTTCGGCGCGGAGTGTTTGTCCTCGACTGGCACTCGACGGAGCGGCTGCCGTGGGGGGTGCTGCTGCTCTTCGGGGGAGGGCTCAGCCTGGCCGCGGCGATCGACCGCTCCGGCCTGGCCGTCTGGATCGCCGGCCTCTTCGAGGGCGCGGGGCCGTGGCCCCTTATCCTTCTGCTGGCGGCGGTCACGATCGTGGTGATCGCCTTCTCGGAGCTCGCCAGCAATACGGCCACGGCGGCGGCGTTCCTGCCGGTCGTCGGCGCGCTGGCGGTTTCGGTGGGCCGGGATCCCCTGCTCCTGGTGATTCCGGCGGGGCTGGCCGCCAGCGGGGGCTTCATGCTGCCCGTCGCCACGCCGCCCAACGCGATCGTCTACGGCTCCGGCCGGATCACCGTCCCCCAGCTCGCCCGCGCCGGCGCGCTTCTCGATCTCCTGTTCGTCTTCCTCGTACCGATCGTGGGCGTGCTCCTGGTGACGCGCGTCTTCGGCTGATCGCGATCCGGGGACACGATCCGCTTGCGGCTCAGGGGAAGAGATCCTCCGGGGTGAGGAGGAGCACCTCTTTCTTCCCCGCCCCTTCAGGAACTTGCAGCACTACAACTTGCAGCGCTGCAAGTTGCAGAGTTGCAACTTCGAGCCCAAGATCAAGGATGGGATGGGCCGGGCGGTTGATCGTGGCGTTCCCAAGGGAGCGCCGGCGGGCACGGTCGTGGACAGGCGAAGGAGATCCGATGTTCAAGAAGATCCTCGTCCCTCTCGGATTGACCGACAAGGACGCTCAGGCGGTCGATGTGGCCCGCGATCTGGCGGCGGAGTCCGGAGCTTCGGTCACGCTCCTCCACGTCATCGAGCCGCTCGATCTGCCGTTCGAGGAGATGAAGGACTTCTACGACCGGCTCGAGGAGGAGTCCCTCCGCACCCTGGAGGAGCGGGTCGATCCCCTCCGCGAGGCGGGGATCGAGCACTCCGCGAACGTGGAGTACGGCGACCGCGCGGCCACCATCGTGGGGCATGCGCAGGAGCACGGGAGCGACCTGATCGTGGTGAGCTCACACCGCGTCGATCCCACGACTCCGGGCCTCGCCTGGACGACCCTGAGCTACAAGATCGCCATCCTGGCCCAGTGCCCGGTCTTGCTCGTGAAGTAGTGCCCTGGCATCCGCCGTCTGTATACTGCGCGGGCGATGAGCGCCCGCGAGCCCTGGGTCGACGACGCCAGCGCCGCCCTCCTCACCGACCTCTACCAGCTCACCATGCTTCAGGCGTACTGGCGAGAGGAGATGGTGGAGGAGGCGGTGTTCAGCCTGTTCGCCCGCCGTCTGCCCCGACCCCGCAACTACCTGCTGGCGTGCGGCCTCGATGACGTGCTCCATTACCTGGAATCGATGCGCTTCACGCCCGAGGCGCTCGACTACCTGTCGACGTTCGACCAGTTCTCGGCGGAATTCCTGAAGCGCCTCGAGCGCTTCCGGTTCACCGGCGAGGTCCATGCTGTGCCCGAGGGGACGCCTGTCTTCGCCAACGAGCCCATCCTCGAGGTGATCGCGCCGATCCCCGAGGCCCAGCTCGTGGAGACGTTCATCATGAACCAGGTCCATCTGCAGACGGTCCTGGCCTCGAAGGCGGCGCGGGTGGTGGAGGCGGCGCGAGGCCGGGCGGTCGTCGATTTCGGTCTCCGCAGGATGCACGGCACGGACGCCGGGATGAAGGCCGCCCGGGCCTTCCATGTCGCGGGCGTCGACGCCACGAGCAATGTTCTCGCCGGCCGGACCTACGGTCTCCACGTCACCGGTACGATGGCCCACAGTTACGTCCAGGCTCACGACGATGAGATGGATGCCTTTCGAGCCTTCGCCAGGCTGTATCCGGCGACCACCCTGCTGGTCGACACGTACGACACGCTCGACGGCGTGCGGATGGTCGCGTCGCTCGCGCGCGAGATGGGCGATGCCTTCACCGTGCGTGCCATCCGGCTCGACTCGGGAGACCTCGTCGAGCTCGCCAACGAAGCGCGTCGCATTCTCGACGGGGCCGGGCTCGAGCGGGTCGAGATCTTCGCCAGCGGCGGGCTCGACGAGCACGAGATCGATCGCATGGTGAGTGCCGGGGCGCCGATCACCGGCTTCGGCGTGGGCACCGGGATGGGGGTTTCGGCCGATGCCCCTTCCCTCGACATCGCGTACAAGCTGACTTCCTATGCAGGCCGGGGCCGGTTGAAGCTTTCGCCCGGGAAGCCCATCCTGCCCGGAAGAAAGCAGGTCTTCCGGGTGGAGGAGAACGGCCACGCCGTTCGCGACGTGATTGCGCGGGCGGAAGAGGATCTCTCCGGGCGAGCGCTCCTGGTCCCCGTCATGCGGGATGGCGAGCGACTCCCGGCCGGGCGCGGCGACCTGGGCGAGGCTCGCTCCCGCGCACGGGAGGAGATCGGCCGGCTTCCGGCGCGGATTCGAGGGCTGGAGCCAGCCGATCCGCCCTACCCGGTCGGGCTGAGCGAGGCCCTCGAGCGTTACCTCGATGAGGTAGCCGAGGGAGCGGTGGAGGGGGTGCGATGAACACGAAATCGGCCCTGCTCGTGGTCGACATCCAGCCCGACTTCCTTCCCGGTGGTGCGCTCCCCGTGGAGCGGGGAGACGAGATCCTCGACCCCGTCGCCGATCTCATGCGGTCGGACCACTTCCGGCTCTGCGTGGCGACCCAGGACTGGCATCCGCCGGACCACATCTCCTTCGCCAGCCGTCACGCGGGGAAGGACCCCTACGATCGGATCGACCTCTACGGCCACGAGCAGATCCTCTGGCCGGATCACTGCATCCAGGGAACTGCGGGCGCCGAGCTCGAGGCCGGCATGCCCTGGGAGAGCGTGGACACCATCATCCGCAAGGCCACCGATCCGGGGGTCGATTCCTACAGCGCTTTCCGCAACAACTGGGATCCCGCCGGCGCACGGCCGCCCACGGGCCTCACCGGCTACCTCCGGGATCGCGGGATCGAGGACGTCTTCATTTGCGGGCTGGCGCGCGACTTCTGCGTGCTCTGGTCGGCGGAGGACGGCGTCGAGGCCGGCTTCCGGGTGCACGTCCTGTGGGACCTGACGCGGGCGATCTATCCCGAGGCGGACGAGAGGAACGAGCGGTCGCTGCGCGAGCTGGGTGTCGAGATCGTGGACTCCAGAGACTGAAACAGAAAGGCAAGTTCATCCGATCACAGGGAGGGATCGAATGAGCCCAAAGAACCGCGACACGGACCTGGAGCTCGAACACAGGCCGGAGACGATCCGCTCCCGGCTCGAGCGGGGGCGCCAGCACAGCTACCTGGGGGATGCCGTCCTGGGGGCGATCGATGGCACCGTGACGACCTTTGCCGTCGTCGCGGGCGCCATCGGCGCCGGCTTCTCCTCGGTGGTAGTGATCGTTCTCGGCTTCGCGAACCTGCTCGCGGACGGCTTCAGCATGGCGGTCAGCAATTACCTGAGCACGAAGAGCCAGCAGCAGCGGGTCGCCCAAACTCGTCGCTGGGAGGAGCGTCACATCCGGGAGGTCCCGGCGGGCGAGCGCGAGGAGATCGCCCAGATCTTCGCCCGCAAGGGGTTCGCGGGTGACATCCTGGACCGGATCGTCGAGACGATCACCGCCGATCGCGGGCTATGGCTGGATACGATGCTCACCGAGGAGCACGGACTGCAACTCGATGGCCCGAGCCCCGTTCGGGCGGGGCTGGCGACGTTCCTGTCCTTCCTGCTGGTCGGGTTGATCCCGCTCGTCCCGTTCCTGGTGCCGGGCCTGAGCCCGGATCAGCGATTCCTCGCGAGCTGCGTCGCCACGGGGGTGGCCTTCCTGACGGTCGGGCTCGCCAAGGGTGCGGTCCTCGAGCACGGAATCGTGCGCTCGGGCCTGGAGACGTTTCTCACCGGCGGTATCGCCGCTCTGCTGGCCTATCTGATGGGAAGCTGGCTCCGGCAGGCGTTCGGCGCCTAGCGCTCCAATACGCTAGAAGCGCTCGCCCTTCGCCTCGCGCAGCTGGCTCCCTACCGGCCGGACGCGTGACCACATCGTCCAGAAGTAGATCCCGAAGCCGATCACCTGTCCCAAACCGGCCAGGGCGACCAGCCAGCGAAGCCATCCGGCGTCCATCTCCGAGCGCGCTAACTCGCCCGTCACCCGCGCTGCAGTTGCAAGGGTTAGAATCCAGTAAGATGCGGAAATCCGCCCCGGACGATAGCGCGAATCCCCGGTCGGGGGCTTCGGGAAGAGCCACAGCGCAACGCCCAGGATAAGGAACATGACGAACCCGAGCTGAACGGCGTGGGCGTGGGCCGAAACCAGGTACGGCCCGGGCCACGCCCCCACCAGCTCGCGGCGCAGGATCATCCAGGCGCCGATGAGCAGACCCACGAAGAGGAAGCCGATCCCGGTCTTGATGAAGCGACGGACGTTGGTGTGCACGATCACCCTCCCTGACGAAGCGCCGCTCTCGAAGCTCGCCCGGCAGGCGAGGAATTGCACGTGGGATGCCGGCGATGATCAGTAGCGCTAGTGGCCGACCCCCGCGGCTGCGACCTCCGGCTGCCCGACCTGGATGAGCCCGACCGCCCCCTTCTCGGCGTCCGAGAAGGCGTGGGTCACGAACGCGTAGACGCCCTCGCCGCTCGCGCCTTCCTCGAACACGGTCTCGAAGACCGCGCCGCCGCCCGCCGGCACGCTCCACGTCTGGACATGCTCGAGGGCGTGCTCGGGATTTCCGTCGGGGATCACCCGGTCGAAGACCGCGCCCACCACGTGGAAGTCGCTCCTCAGGCTGGGCCCCGCGTTGGCCACGAAGAAGCGCACCCGATCCCCCACCTCGACCTCGAGCGGGGTCTCCTTGTACTGGAAGGCGCGGCCGTTGAAGGCCACCTGCGTCGGCTCGGCCTCCAGCGCGGCTTCCCAGTCGGGCTGCATCACGTGGTGCTCGCCGTCGCGGGCGTAGAACTCGCTCTGGACGATCACG
>JBOHRQ010000063.1:0-11928 GCA_050732875.1 Gemmatimonadota bacterium
TTGCCCGAGCGAAACACGATCGCCGAGAGGTCCCCCCGGCCGGTCAGCTCGGCCAGCACCTCCTCCAGCTCGTCGAGCGTCTCGCGCGACCAGACGTTGACCTTCCGGCGAGGCACGTCGAACACGACCGTCGCCAGGCCGTCGCCATCCACCAGATAGTCGAAGGCCCCCATCAGCGCTCGAACACGATCGCCCCGCCCAGACCCCCACCCACGCAGAGGGTCGCCAGCCCGACGCCGAGCCCCCGCCGCCGCATCTCGAGGAGCAGGGTCAGCGCCAGGCGCGTGCCGGTGGCCCCGATGGGATGGCCGAGGGCGATCGCTCCCCCGTTCACGTTGAGGATCTCCGGCCGGATCCGGCCGATGGCACGCGAACGCCCGAGCGTCGCTTCGGCCCACTCCCGCGACGGAAACACCTCCATGTTCGCGAGCACGACCGCGGCGAACGCCTCGTTGAGCTCGATCAGCTCGATGTCGTCCAGCGACATCCCGGCCCGCTCGAGCGCGAGAGGGGTGGCCACGGCCGGTCCCAGCCCCATCCGCCGCGGATCGAGCCCGGCGTAGCCGAATCCCGCGACCCGCCCCAGCGGCTCGAAGCCCAGGCCCCGCGCGCGTTCCTCCTCCATCATGAGGAGGGCCGCCGCGCCGTCGGTGATCATCGACGAGTTCCCGGCGGTGACCGTGCCATGCCGGGGATCGAAGACGGGCCGGAGGCTGGCGAGCGCCTCTAACGACTGGCCGGGCCGATAGCCGACGTCCTCGGCCACCACGTTCTCGTAGGCGGGCGGGACGAACACCGGAGTGACCTCGTCCGCGAAGCGACCGTCGGCCCACGCCTCCGTCGCGCGCTGGTGGGAGCGGAGCGCGTACTCGTCCTGTTCGCGGAGGGAGATGGAGAGCTCCCTGGCCAGCACCTCGGCGGTCTCCCCCATGTTGAGGCCGCACACCGGGTCGGTCAGACCTTCGGCCAGCGCCACCACGGGCTTGAAGTGCGCGGGGCGGAGCTGGGCTGCGGCCGACACCTTCCCGGCCATCGATCGGGAGCGACCCAGGTCCGCCATCACATCGGCGAACTCGTCCGGGAAGTGCAGCGGCACGTTCGACATCGACTCCACGCCGCCGGCGATCACGACGTCGGACTGGCCGAGCACGATCTGGTTGAAGGCGTCGCTGACGGACTGGAAGCCCGAGGCGCAGTTCCGCGCCACGGAAAAGGCGGGCACGCGCTCCGGGATGCCTGCCTCGAGGGCGGCCACACGGGCGATGTTGGGAGCCTCGGCCGGCGGCGCCGCGTTGCCGAGAATGACCTCGTCGACACTCGAGGGGTCGATCTCCGTGCGCTCGATCAGCTCCCGGATGGCGGTCCGCGCCAGCTCCACGGCCCCGACCTCGGCGAGCGCCGTCCCGGCCCTGGCGAACGGCGTGCGCACGCCATCGACCACGACGACTCGGCGGGAATGTCTCCAGGGCTGCGATTCGCTCATCGGCCGGCGGGACCCCCGGGTTGTGGACCCGCGGCGGAGCGGGTCGTCAGCGGGTCTGAAAGATCAAAATACCGGTTCCAGGGCGGCGTTCTCCGGGGTCAGCTCCACGGCGAGCTCCCCGCCTCCTGCTTCGATCCGCACGTTCCAGCGGTACTCCTGACTGATCGAGCCCGGCACGGGAGCGTCGCCCAGGACCCACCACGTCCCGTTCGGCACGGTCACCGTGGCGGTCCCCTGCGGGCCGGTCTCGACGCGCTGGAGGGGATGCTCGCCGACCATCAGGCTCTCCTGCCGCGCAAACGCCTCCTCCGGCCAGGCTCGGGCCTCCCACTCGCCGCGCGCTTCCCGGTAGGCGTTGCGGACCGCCGTGTAGTCGTCGGTCACGCTCTGGCAGGCGTCGAACCGCTGCTCCTCGCGGCCCACCAGCGCCTGGTACCGTTCGAAGGTCTGCCGATAGGCGTCCGAGGTCTGTCCCTCGCGGTTGGAGATCTGCGTGGCCTGCTGGCGTACCGTCTCGATCGAATCTCCGGTCACCCGATACGAGGCGCAGGCATCCTGATAGCTCTGGGCGAGGGTCCGGATGGAATCCGCCGAGGGCGGCTCACCGGGGTCGGATCCGGTCTCCAGCGACGCGTAGAGCGAATCGATGTCGTAGGGCAGGATATCGAGCTGGATACCCGACAGGGGAACCGTCTCGTCCTCTGCGTTCTGACCGACGGCCTGTATCGCCAACTCGGTTTCGGTGCTGCATCCCACGGCCATGACGAGGCTCACGGTGGCCAGCGCTGCTCGGAGAATCCCCACTCTCGACCTCCTCCTGGAAGTTGTCGTAGCGAAAGCTATCGGCGCGGTCCCGCTCCTACAAACGGTCCCCCTCGCTCGGCCCGGGCCCGCAGCGCGGATCACGCCGCCGCTTCCCCGGCTCCGCGCGGCAGGACCCATGCGCGCGTCGGCTCTCCGGTGAAATGCTTCCGGGCTACGGCGCGTACCTGGTCGGCCGTCACGTCCTGGAGCGCCGCCAGCCATCGATCCCCGAAGTCCTGTCCCAGTCCGTCCACCTCGTACCGAGCCAGCCGGCCCGCCTGAGCCATGTTCGTCTCCGCCGAGATGAGGTAGCTGCCACGCAGATAGCGACGGGCCGTTTCCAGCTCCCCGTCCGTCACCGGCTCGTCGACGAAGCGCTGGAACTCCCGCTCCAGGCCCCGCGCCGCCTCATCCACCCGGCCGGGGTCGGTGACGATGTACCCGGCCAGGTGGCCTCCACCCGGCTGATCATCGTAGTAGGAGGAGACCTGATAGGCGAGCGACCGCTTCTCGCGCAGCTCGATGAAGAGGCGGGAGGACATCGAGCCGCCCAGCACCGCGTCGAGCATCCGCGCCGCCGGGTATTCGGCGGCCATGGCGTCCGGCGCCGGGAACCCGTACACCAGATAGGCCGCCTCGCGATCCACCTCCAATCGGCGCGTGCCGCCTGCCGGGTGGGCGGGCTCCGGCATCGCCTCCCGGGGCTCCAGCGGAACCTCCCCGAAGGCCTCATCGAGCCGTTCGAGCAGACGTTCCGGATCGAACCGTCCAGCGGCCGCGACGACCGGGGGCACCGGTCGGTAGAAGCGCCGCGCCGCCTCGACCACCCGATCCCGGTCGAGGGCGCGCACCGTTTCACGGTATCCCAGCACGGGCTTGTGAAAGGGGTGTCCGGCGTAGAACTGCTCCCGGAACAGGTCGAGGGCGCGCGTCAGGAGCTGATCCTCCCGAGCCTCGATGGCCCCCAGCGCGAGCTCGATCTCGGTGGCCACCTCCGCTTCGGGAAAGACGGACTGCGTGATCACGTCCAGAAAGAGATCGAGGGCCCGCTCCCAGCTCGCTGCCGTGGCCTGCAGGCTGACGCTCCCCAGATGTCGGCCGCAGCCGCTGTCGAGATCGGCTCCCAGCTCGGCCAGAGCCTCCTGGATCTCGTGAGCGGAGCGGCTGGCCGTCCCGCGGATGAGAGCGCTCTGCATCAGGTTCGAGACGCCGGCTTCCTCGTCGGTCTCGTAGAGGGTCCCCATCGGGGTAAAGGCCCGTACGGCGACGATGTCGTTGGCCGTCAGCCGGCGGGCCAGGACGACCGTGCCGCCCGGAAGCCGGTGCCGCTCGTGCTCAAGCGCCATTCGGGCCCACCCACGCGCGCACCGCCGTCTCGGGATCGGCAAGGCGCTCCAGCACCGCGGTAGCCGCCTCGGGCGTCACCCCGGCGATACCCTCGAGGATCTCGCGGTACCGGCCGGCGTGCCCGTAGAGCACCTCGAACTCGCCCAGCGTGCCCGTCGTCGCGGCGTTGGTCTCGTTGTCGAAGGCGAAATCCGCCGCCAGCATCGTCTTGGCGCGCCCCACTTCGTCCGGGCCGAGGCCCCGCGCGCACTCGCGAAGGACGCCCCCGATCTCCTCCTCCACCCCGGCTCGCCGCTCCGGCGCCAGGACGGCCGAGATGCCGAGGACGCCGGTGCGGTCCAGGCCGTAGGTCCATGCCCCGACGGAGGTCACCATGCGGCGCTCGTCGATGAGGCGTCGATAGAGCCGCGACGTCATCCCCTCGCCGAGCACGGTGGTCGCCACCTCGAGTGCGCACGCCTCCTCCAGGTCCGACCGCCCGGCGGTGCGGAATCCCCAGGCCAGGTAGCCCTGCCCGATGTCCATGCCCACCCTGGACCCGCCGCGGGAGGCGGGAGCCGGATCGGCCGACGGGAGGGGGGACTCGGCGCGCGGAAGGTCGCCCAGCCGCTCCTCCACCGCGCTCAGCGTCGCGTTGGTGTCGATGTCGCCGGCCACGGCCACCGCGAGCCGGTCCGCCCGGTAGTGCCCATGCCAGTAGTCGCGCATCACCGCCGGCGAGATCCGGTCCAGCGACTCGGCCGTGCCCAGCACCTCGCGGGCATACGGGCTGTCGCCGAACAGGTCTTCGGCCAGCCCAACGTACAGCCGGCCCTGGGGCGAATCGTTGCGCCGCCGGATCTCCTCCTTGACCACGCCGCGCTCGCGCTCCAGCTCCGCCTCCGGGAAAGCGGGATTCCGGAGGTGGTCGGCAAGCAGGTCGAGCGCGACCTCGAAGTGCTCCGAGGGCGCCACGATGTAATAGTGGGTGAACTCCAGCGAGGTGGCGGCGTTGTTGTAGCCACCCATCGCCTTGACGAGCCGATCCATGCTGCCGACGGGGTAGCGCTCCGTTCCCTTGAAGAACATGTGCTCGAGAAAGTGGGAGATGCCGGCATGCTCGTCCGTCTCGTGGAGCGCGCCCACGGCGACCCAGCAGTCGACCGCCACGAGGGGGACCGAACGATTCTCCCGGATCAGGATGCGAAGGCCGTTCCCGAGCTCAGCGCGGACGAAGGGCGCCGGGCTCACGTCCCCCTTCCTGCCGATCGTCTCGATCCTGGACCCCGAAGGGCGCGAAGGGGGAGGGCTGGTTGTGGGCGCCCTACTCAAGGTCGCTCGAAATAACCGCGACCCACTGCGTGGGTGCCCCGGGTCGCACGACCGAGGTCACCCGAGGCGCACCTTCACGTGCGCCGCAGGGTGGCCGAGGGAGTGCAACGCACGGGGCTTCCACGCAGTGGGCCGGGGTCATTTTCAGCGACCGTTAGTCGGCGATGGCGTCGGGGAAGATGTACTTCAGTGGATCCACCGGAGTCCCCTTCTCATGCACCTCGTAGTGCACGTGGGGCGCCACCGAGAAGCCGGTGGAGCCGATCAGGGCCACGGTATCGCCGCGCTTTACCTGCTGCCCGGCCTTCACGATGATCCGCGAGCAGTGCGAGTACGTGGTGACCAGACCGTGCCCGTGATCGATCTCCACGTAGTTGCCGTGGCCGCTCTTCCATCCCGCCTCCGTCACGCGTCCGGCGGCGGTGGCGACGATGGGGTTTCCCCGGCGGGCCGAGATGTCGATTCCGTAGTGCGGGCGGACTTCGTTGAAGAGCGGATGAAGACGGTGCCTGGAGAACGTGCTGGAGAGGAAGCCGGAGGTCGGCCAGATCGAAGGGGTGGCTTCGAGCTTCGCCTTGTTCGTGGCAATCGCCACGCGCGCGTCCGTGAAGCTGCTCGCCACCAGCTCGCTGCGACGGAGCAGCATGTCGAGCGTGGTGGAAACGTCGCCGACGCGGTTGTTGAGCACGCGGTCGGCCGATACGGCTACCGTCTCGTCCAGGTGACCGGGACCGCCGACGCCGACCGCTCGGACCTCCACCGGGACCGGAGGCAGATCGGCCGCCAGGCGCAGCTCCTCTTCGCGGTCGAGCAGCTCGTCCAGCTCCTGGCTCAACGTCTCCATGCGGCCCTCGACCCGCCCTAGCTCGTCGCGGAGCCGGCCGTTCTCGGCCACCACGGGCGAGCTGACGCCCATTCCCGTGAAGTGGCCAAACGCGATCACGGCCAGGCCGATCAGCAGCGCCGACCCACCGACCCCGAGCGTGAGAAGGGCGGCCAGACGTGGCCGCGTCAGATGGAGAGAGCGGACTTCGTGACTTTCGTGGGGAATGAACATGAATGTTCCTAATCTGTTAGACACCGATACGCCCCCCTAGATCCGGCCTGAAAAGGCAGCGTCGCTGCCTAAATCGCTATCATAGATGCACTTGCGAGATGAATCCCCAGACAAGGATGGCATTCTAATCCGACCCTTCCGGCCTGTCAACCGGCCGCCGAGCGGGGGGCGGGGCGGACCGTCCGATCCATCTCCGGGTGCAAGATCCGGACCTCGCCGGACCCTCATCCAGCTCAGAAAAGCCTGATGTTGACGAATCCGAGCGGGTCCTCTCGAAAAGCCTCCACCGTCTCACGCGTGCGCTGCTCGAGTACCCGGAGCTGGATCCACAGTTCCTCGTCGTACAGCAATCGGCCCAGCGTGCCGCGGCCTTCCCGCAACCGCACCCGGAGATCCTCGGCCTCGGCCTCCAGATCGGCCAGCGCGCGGTTGAGATCGACCGGCTCCTCCCACGCCCCCAGCCCGCCGTCGGCCAGCGAATCGATCGCCCGCAGGTCGGCGCGGATGCGCTCGATGCTATGAACGAAAGGGGCCTCGCGACGGTAGCCCGGAATGATGCCCGTGCCCTGGTCGAGATCGTCGAGCAGCCCCTCCGACTGGTCGGCAAGCTCGTCCAGCGAAGCGTAGATCGGCGATTCGGGGTCGAGGAGCCGACCGGCGGTGGCGTCTCCTTCGAACAGCTTGGTCCGGATCTCCTGGATGTTGACGGACAGCACCTCGATCTCCGAGAACGCGCGGTTCAGCTCGGCAACGAGCAGGTCCCAGTCCACGCTCGGGATCTCTTCGATCGTCGCCCCGGCGGCCAGCGGGGGCTGGCGGACGTCTCCGGCCGTAAGCCGCACGTAGCGCTCGCCCCCCAGCCCGAGCGTGGCGAGCTGGGCGCGCGAGGCTGCCGTGATGTAGGGTTGAAAGCGCTCGTGGACCGAAACCTGGAGCCGTATGTTCGGCGGCGGCGGGGGCAGGCCCGTGGCCGGCTGGAGCCGGCCGCCGACGACGGTCCGGGGTCGCTCCTGCGGCGGGACGATGACCAGGTCGGTCACCTCCCCGGCCGAAAGCCCGGCGACCCGCACCAGCGAGCCCACCCGGACCCCTCCGGCCGCGGCCAGATCGACGTAGTAGGGCACGCTATCCGGCCCGAACGGACCGCGGGTCGAGCCGATCAGGAAGACGGCCACCACGGCGGCCAGCGCGATCGCCGTCACCGACATCCCCAGCTTGAGGTCGTCCCAGGCGGGCTCGTCGTGCCGCGGCATGTCATCGCCTCCGAGCCGAGAGGTCGTTGAAAAAGGCCGACTACGTCGTTGCCGTCTCGATGCGCTCGTAAAGCGCGGGCCCGGTCGTCACCCGGTTGCCGTCGAGAACACCCCACCGCAGCTGCTCTCCGCGGGGGGTCTCCGGCTGTCCGAGATCGGCCAGCAGGCGCTCGGCGAGTTCCGGGACGACCGGCCAGAGAAGCGCGGTCGAGAGCCGGAGCGCCTCGGCGGCATGAAGCAGGACCGCCGCAACGTCGGCGCCTCCGTCCGCCTGCCGGGCCCGCGTCCACGGCTTCTGGGCCTCGAGGTACTCGTTGGTCGCCGAGACGAGGCCCAGGATCCGGTCCAGCGCCACGTGCACTTTCCATTCGCTCCATGCCTCCGAGACCGACCCGTCGGCGCCATCGGCGACCAGTCGCTCGGCGAGCTCGCGCAGGGCCGCCTCGTTGACCCGGCCGGCGGCCTCCTCGCGTGCCGGCAGGCGTCCGCCGAGATAGCGAGCCACCATCTTGGTGATCCGCGAGTGCAGATTGCCCAGGTCGTTGGCCAGATCCGCGTTGAGACGCCGGATCATGGAATCGTACGAATACGAACTGTCCTGACCCAGCGCCATCTCGCGCATCAGATAGTAGCGCAGGCCGTCGACGCCGAAGTCGGCGACCAGCTCATCGGGGCGGACGACGTTCCCGGCCGATTTGGACATCTTGCCGCCCGACCAGATCCACCAGCCATGCGCCAGGATCTGGCGCGGGAGAGCCCACCCGAGCGCCATCAGCAGGGTGATCCAGTACACCGAGTGCGTGGTGAGGATATCCTTGCCGAGCAGATGGACGTCGGCCGGGTGCTCGTTCCAGGCGGCGATCGCCCGCCGGGCGTCCTCGGCCGGGTCGCCCGTCGCGTCCACCGTCCCGGTGACGTAGTTCAGCAGCGCGTCCACCCAGACGTACGTGACGAAGGCGTCGTCCCACGGCAGAGGGATCCCCCAGGCGAGCCGCTCCCGGGGGCGGGTGATGCAGAGGTCCCCGAGCGGCTCCCGTAGGAAGCCCAGGATCTCATTGGCCCGCGTCTCCGGATGGATGAATCCCGGGTGGCTCCGGATGTGGTCCACCAGCGCCTCCTGAAACGAGCTCATGCGGAAGAACCAGTTCCGCTCCTCGATCGCCTCCACCGGCTTCCCGCACTCCGGGCAGCGCCCCTCGATCAGATCCTTCTCCGTCCAGTACCGCTCGTCGGATACGCAGTACCAGCCCCGGTAGACGTCCTCGTAGAGCAGCGGCCGGCCGTCGGCGTCGTGGCCCTCGCGTAACGCCGTGAGCGTCTCGCGGACGACGGCCGCATGGTCGGGGTCGGTGGTTCGGATGAATCGGTCGTAGCGGATCTCGAGGCGATCCCACGTCGCCTTCCACGAGGGCGCCAGCTCGTCGACGTGCGCCTGCGGCTCGACCTCTCTCCGGGCGGCTGCCCGGGCGACGCTCGCGCCGTGCTCGTCGGTCCCGGTGAGGAACCGCACGTCGTGCCCCGTCGTGCGCTTCCTGCGCGCGATCACATCCGCAAGGATGGTCGTGTAGGCATGACCGATATGCGGACGGTCGTTGACGTAGTAGATCGGCGTCGTGAGGTAGTAGCGATCGGCCATAGTGGAGAATCTAGCAACCCGCGCCACCCCGGGGGTGCCGCCAGGCCTTCGGGGTTGCAGGATGTCGCAGATCGAGGCGCGACCGAGGGAGCTGCGGCATCCTCAACGGCCCCCGCGCAAGGCGCGGAGGGCTTGCCAGTAGAGAAGAACCGGCGTCAGGTTCCTCCACACGTCCTCGCGCGCGGCGATCAGGCCCCTGACCGCCGCCGACAACCCGACCGGGCCGAGCCGATCGGCCGCCTGGCGGGCGAGGTCCGCGTGTCCATGGGGGTCCGAGGCTGCGGCGGGTTCCTGACCCACCGCGCGATCCAGCGCCCCTTCCGCCAATCCCAGCAGGAACTCGAAGACGTGCTCGTGCTGCTCGCGCACCCGCGGCAGCTCCGCTTCCAGCAGGAAGGCGTAGAGGCTCCGCGAGGGGTCGATTCCCGCTGCGAACAGCCCGGCCGCCAGCTCGCGCAGGGCCAGGATCCCAGGATCGGCGAGGGCCAGCGCTCGACCCGGTCGGCCGTCGGCGAGCTCGGCCAGCGCGGTGGCCTCGGCCTCGGGCAGAGCGAGGCGCCGGTCGATGAACGCTCGGACCTCCGCCGTCGGGATGGGCGCGAAGGCCAGCGCCTGGACGCGGCTGTGGATCGTGTCGGGCAGGGCGTCGGGCCTCGAGGCCGTCAGGACGAAACGCGTCCGGGGCGGCACCTCCTCGAGGAGCTTCATGAGCATGCCGGTCGGCTCGTCGCCGGGCGGGTGCTGGTCGACGTCGCCCAAGATGAAGACCTGCTCCGCGGCCTCGAACGGCGGACGCCCGGCCGCCTTCCGGATGGCGTGGAAGTCCTCCATCCGGAACGAGACCGGGTGATCGTAGGCGACCGGCTCGGCGGGCTCGCCGCCTCTGCGAGCGAGGTCGTCGCCGCGGGACTGCGGCCCGTAATGGGCATCGGCCGGCCGCGGGAAGTACCAGTGGACGTCGGGATGGATGTTGCGCGTGATCCGCCGGCAGGCCGCGCACGTTCCGCAGGGTGGAGCGTCTTCCTCGCAGAGGAGCCTCTGGGCAAGCCGCCGGGCGGCGGTCTGCTTGCCGACGCCCGCCGGCCCATGGAACAGGAGCGCCGTCCCGAGCCGGTCCCGTGCGATCGCGGTGTCGAGCGCCGCGATCAGCGGCTCGTGACCGTGCAGATGGATGCGCTCGCTCATGACGTGAGGCTGACGCGTCGTCATCGATCGCGCAACCACTGGATCGGGTCCACCGCCCGCCCGCCCTCCCGGATCTCGAAGTGCAGTCTGGGACCTGTCAGGCTGCCCGACTCTCCGACCACGCCGATCACCGCGCCCTTGGCCACGCGCCGGCCGACCGCCGCGCTCGCGCTCTCCAGGTGCGCATAGATGGAGTAGGTGCCGCCATCGTGGTCGAGGATGACCATGAGGCCGTAGCCGCCGTTCCAGTCGGCGTAGACGACCTCCCCCGCGCCGATGGCGCGCACCGGTGTCCCGCGCGGGGCCGCGATGTCGATCCCGTTGTTCACGATCTCGGTCCGATAGACGGGATGCACGGCGCGGCCGAAGCGGGCCACGATCTCGCCCGGGACGGGCCAGTCGAGATTGCCGATGTCGCCGGTTAGGGTCGAAGGCCGTGGGGCCGCCTCCAGAGCCCCGCCCGCCGCCGCCGCCCGCCGGCTGGCAGCCTCGCGCTCTGCCCGCCGCCGCTCCAGGGTCGCAAGGAGCTCCTGGATCTTCCGCGTCTCCGCCTCCAGCGCCTCCGCCGCCCGGATCTGCTCCGAGCGCTCCCCCTTGACCCGCTCGAGCATCTCGCGCCGGTCGCGCTCGCTCGATTCCAGCCGCTCGGCCTGGGCCAGCCGCTCCGCACGGCGCGCGGCCAGCTCGCGGCGTGTCTCGGCCAGCGCCACGCGGTCCGCCCGGGTCCGGCTCTCGAGCCGCTCGATCGTGCGCAGCAGCCGGGCGTCCTGCTCGGCGATCAGCCGCAGGTACTCGTACCGGCCGAGCGCGTCGGCGAAGCTCTCCGAACGCAGAAGGATCTCCAGGGTGCCGAACTTCCCGAGCTTGTAGATGGAGCGCAGGCGGCGGGCCAGGATCTGGCGCTGGACGGCGAGGCGGTCCGAGGCCCGGGCGAGCTCTCTCGTGAGACGCCCGATCTCCCTCTCCCGGGCGGCGATCTCCCCTTCCAGCGTCCCCAGGAGCTGGCGCGTCACCCCCAGCTCGCGCTCGACCTCTCTCAGCTCCCCCAGGACGCTCTGCTCCCGCCGGCCCAGCCGGTCGGCCAGGGTGCGCCGTTCCTGGATCTCTTCCTGGAGCCGCTCGAGCCGCGCCCGCTGTGACTCGAGCTCGGCCTCCCCCTGGCCATGGGCCGGTTCCGCGAGAGCCAGGAGTGCCGGGAGCAGGAGCGCCACAACGAGCGCCCGGGCCGCCCCTCCTACCATCGGCTGACGTGTCGGCGGAGCGAGAGAATGGAGGCCAGCGATCCCAACACGCCGCCCAGCACGATTCCGGCCGCGATCTCCGCCGGCGAGTAGAACTCGAGGGCCAGGACGCGCCTCTCCAGAACCCCGAACGTGGCCAGCAGCAGCGCCAGCGCCGCCAGCGCCCCGATCACCCCCTTCACGAACCCCTCCAGCACGAACGGGCGGGCGATGAAGCCGGGCGTCGCCCCCACCATCCTCATGATCGCGAACTCGTCCTCGCGGGCGAGCACGACCAGGTTGATCGTGGCCCCGATGGCCACGAACGCCACGAATCCGAAGATGCCCCCGACGACCAGGCCCAGGAACAGGGACATGTCCTGCAGGAAGTTGAGCTTCCGGACCCACTCCTCGCCGAAGCGGACCTCCTCCACGAAGCCGAAGCGGGAGATCCGCGCGGCCACGTCCTGGACCTGCTCGGTGCGCCGATATCCAGGCTTGAGGGCGATCTCGATCGACGCCGGAAGGGGGTTCGTGTCGAGATCCTCGTAGAGCTCCTCGTACTCGGAGAAGTCGGCCCTGACGCGGGCCAGGGCGTCCTCCTTCGACACGAACGCGATCGAATCCACCTC
>JBOHRQ010000064.1:0-11577 GCA_050732875.1 Gemmatimonadota bacterium
CCTCATGGCGCCTTCCGCGGCTTCGGCGCCCCGCAGACGATCTTCGCCAACGAGCGCCACATGGATCGGGTGGCGGACGCGATCGGCATGGACGCGATCGAGCTCCGGCAGATCAACCTGATCCAGGACGGCCAGTCGACCGCCACCGGCCAGGTGATCCGGGACGGCACCGACCGCGTGGCGCTGCTGGACCGCGCGATCGACCTCTCGCGGTACCGGCTTCGCGAGACCGATCACCGCGCCTTCAACGCCTCGCATCCGTACCTGCGCCGCGGGATCGGTCTGTCGTGCTTCCATCACGGGGCCGGGTTCACCGGCGCCGGCGAAGTCATGCTGGCCTCCCGGCTCGACGTGGCCGGCCTCGCGGGCGGCCGGGTCGAGGTCCGGAGCGCCAACATCGAGATGGGTCAGGGGACGCTCACCATCTTCACCCAGATCGCCGCCGAACGGCTCGGGCTGGACCCCGCCGACGTCGTGATCGCCGAGGCCGACACCGGGCGCGTCCCGAACAGCGGCCCGACCGTCGCGTCCAGGACGGCGATGGTGGTGGGGCGGCTGGTCGAGCTGGCGTGCGACGATCTGCGTCGGCAGATGGGGCTGACGGACGAGGACCGGGGCGAGCCGGTTCGCTCGGCCATCGCCCGATGGCATGAGGATCATCCAGGGGACACGCCGGTCGGCCGCGCCGAGTACGAGCGCCCGCCGGGGATCGAATGGGACGACGAGACCTATCGGGGCGATGCCTACGCCGCCTTCGCCTGGTCGGTCCAGGTGGCCGAGGTCGAGGTGGATCTCCGGACCTGCGGCGTCCGGGTGACCGACTTCGTGGCCGTCCAGGAGGTCGGCCGCGTCCTCAACGAGACCCTGGCCCGCGGTCAGATCCAGGGCGGCGTGGTCCAGGGGATCGGCTGGGCGCTCATGGAAGAGTGCCGGTGGAAGGATGGCGCCATGGCCAACGGTCAGCTCACCAACTACGTCATCCCGACCAGCGACGACGTGCCGCCGATCCGGGTCCACTTCCTCGAGAACCGCGATGCCGAAGGCGCGCAGGGGGCCAAGGGGATCGGCGAGCTGCCCATCGACGGGCCGGCGCCGGCGGTGGCGAACGCGATCGCCCGTGCGACCGGCACCGATCCCCGCGAGATCCCGGTGACGCCGGAGCAACTCGCGGCGCTGCTCGAGGGTGGGGCGGAGCCGCGTGTCGCCTGAGGCGGGTTTCCGTCCCGGGCCGGATGGCGACCGCGAGCTGGCCGATGGCCGGATCCGGCTCGAGTTCACGCTGAACGGTTCTCCCGTGATCGCCGACGTCGATCCCGCCGAGCGGCTCCTCGACACCCTCCGGTACGGTCTCGGCCTGACGGGGACCAAGGAAGGCTGCGGCGAAGGCGAGTGCGGGGCCTGCACGGTCCATCTGGACGGCGTTCCCGTCATGTCGTGCCTGGTCCCCGCGTGGCAGGCGCAAGGCAGGGCGGTCCGGACGGTGGAATCTGTTCCCGCCGAGCGCGTTCAGCCCCTTCTCCAGGCGGGTGCCACCCAGTGCGGCGCCTGTACCCCCGGCGTCGTCATGACCGCCGTCTGGATCGCCGAGCATCCGGAGCTCCTCAAGTCTCACACAATACGCGAGCTCATGGCTGGAAATCTTTGCCGTTGCACTGGTTATGATGGAATTTGTGAAGGTGTCGAGGCCATGCTTCCGTGATGCGTGTCCTCACCCCCCGTTCCCTGGACGAGGCGTTCCGGATGCGAGCCGACGACGAGGTCGTCGCGATGGCCGGGGGCACGGACCTCCTGGTCCACTGGCCCGTCCTTCCGGAGACCCGCGCGCGGACGTACCTCGACCTCTGGGGCCTCGAGGAGCTGGCCGGGCTGAGGTGGATGGAGGGGTGGCTCGAGCTGGGCGCGATCGCCACGTACTGGGACGTGGTCCGGGACCCCCGCGCGAACGCCGAGCTTCCGATCCTGGTCGAGGCCGCGCGTCAGGTCGGCGCCATCCAGATTCAAGCGCGGGGCACCTGGGCCGGCAATGTCGCCAACGCCTCCCCGGCCGCCGACGGCGTGCCCGTCCTCATGGCCTGCGACGCCACGGTGCTGTTGGTCTCTGTCCGCGGCGGCCGCGAGGTCCCGCTGGACAAGTTCTATCACGGCTACAAGGAGATGGACCTGGAGCCGGACGAGCTGGTGACGGCGATCCGGATCCCGCGTCGGGCGCGCCCGGTCCAACGTTTCTTCAAGGTCGGCTCCCGGCGGGCCCAGGCGATCGCTAAGGTCGGGCTCGCCATCGCCCGGTCGGACGACGGGTGGCGGGTCGTGGCCGCCAGCGTGGCGCCCACCGTCAAGCGTTGCCCGGCCCTCGAGGCCCGGCTGGACGAGGGATGGACGCCTGGATCTCCGGACGCGCTCCTCCCGGCGATCCGCGCCGACGTCGCACCGATCGACGACCTGCGCTCGACCGCCGCCTATCGTGAGGGGACGATGGCCCGCGTTCTCTTCCACGCGTGGCCCGGGGTCGACGGGGAAGCGGATCGCCGGAGTGGCGGTTCGTGAGCCTCCCGGAGTCCACGCTTCGCGAAGTCCTCGCCCCTCTCGAGGATGGCCTGTCGGCGTGGGCGAAGATCCGTCCCGGCGAGCGCCCCGACCGCCAGCCCGTCCACACGGTCTACGGCGGCGCCGATCTCTTCCGCTCCGACCTCGCCAGGAAGCTGGGCGACGTGGCCCTCCGGGCGCTCCGGACCTACGGGTCCGACCCGTCGACGTTCGCGGAGGCGGTCGGGCTGCCCGAAGGGCTGGAGGAGACGATCTACGGCCGCGTCGTCGAGAAGCTCGAGCGGGAGCCGGTCGAGGACTTCCGGATCGACTTCGAGGACGGCTACGGGGAGCGGACGGATGAGGAGGAGGACCGGGCCGCGGTCGATGCGGCCGGCGAAGTGGCCCGGGGGCTCGCCGCGGAGACCCTGCCGCCCTTCGTCGGGATCCGCATCAAGCCGCTCAACGCGCGCTACCTCCAGCGGGGCGCCCGGACGCTGGACCTCTTCGTTACGAAGCTCGTCGAGGAGACCGGCGGCCTCGTCCCACCCGGGTTCGTGGTGACGCTCCCCAAGGTCGTTCTTGCCGAGCAGGTTTCCGCGCTGGTCCACCTCTTCGAGGCGCTGGAGACCAGGCTCGGGATCCCGGAGGGGACCTTGCGACTCGAGCTCATGATCGAGACACCGCAGTCGCTGATCGGGACGGACGGGAAGGTCGCGTTACCTGTTCTGGTCGACGCCGCCCGGGGCCGCTGCTCGGCCGCCCACTTCGGGGTCTACGACCACACGGCGAGCCTCCAGATCACGGCCGCCCACCAGACGCTGGACCATCCGGCCTGCGACTTTGCGCGTCACCTGATGCAGGCGGCCCTGAACGGGACCGGCATCTGGCTCTCGGACGGCGCGACGAACGTCCTTCCCGCGCCGCCCCACCGGGCCGCGGAGGGCGCCCTGCTCGCCCCCGAGCAGGAGCGGGAGAACCGCGACGCCGTCCATCGCGGCTGGCGGCTTCACGCGGACCACATCCGCCACAGCCTGCGCCACGCCTTCTATCAAGGCTGGGATCTCCATCCCGCCCAGCTCCCCACCCGCTACGCCAGCCTCTATGCCTTCTTTCTGGAGGGGCTTCCCGAGGCCTCGGAGCGGCTTCGGCACTTCGTCGAGCGGGCGGCGCGCGCCACCTTGAGCGGGGACGTCTTCGACGACGCCGCCACCGGCCAGGCGCTCCTCAACCACTTCCTGAGGGGGATGAACTGCGGGGCGATCAGCGAGGCCGAGGCGCGGGAGACGGGCCTCAGCCTGGAGGAGCTTCGGAGCCGCTCGTTCGGCCGGATCCTCGAGGGCCGGCGCGCGCCTTAGCTCCCCCGATAGGTCGTGTAGCCGAACGGGCTCAGGAGAAGCGGCACATGGTAGTGCTCGTCAGGGTCGCAGATCCGGAAAACGACCGCGACCTCGGGGTGGAAGCTCTCGATCCCTAATGCATCGAAGTACTCATCGGTCGCGAACCGGAGCCGGTACGTTCCGGGCTCGAGACGGCCGTCGGCGATCAGGTTCCGGGCCCGGCCGTCCCCATCCGTCTCTCCCGAGCCCAGCCCGCGCCATCCATTCCCGTCCCGTGTCTCCAGGTGGACACGGATCCCGGACGCGGGCTCCCCGCGAGCGGTGTCCAGGACGTGGGTCGTGATGCTCATCCGCTTCCTCGATTCCCTTCCGCGCCGAACTGCTGTTCGAGCCTGAGCCGGCCGATCTCCTCGAGCTCGCGGGCGACGATGGCGAGCTCGGTTTCCGGATCATTAGTCATCCGCCGCCTGAGATCCGAAAGGATCTCGTCGGCCGAGCGGCCGCTCGCCCGAATCAGGAAGATAAAACCGAAACGCTTCTCGTACTCGCGCTGCGCTTCGCCCAGGGCTTGGCGGATCGCCGCGGTCGCATCCAGGACCCCGGACTGCTCCTCCCGCGAGACCGAGCGAGTGTGGTCGAACTTCCGGGCCGTGAGGTCCCTCCCGCCCAGGCGAGGATGATGTTCGATCGCCTCCCGCCAGTCCGCGGGTTCAAGGTCGGTCCATGCGGCGTCGGCGGCGCCGAGTAGGGTCTCCAGGTCACCGAACGGGCGATGGTCGGCCATGGCCTCGACCCATCGCCTCGCCCCGCAACAGGCGCGGAGCCGCTCGATCGCCGCGGCGCGCGGCGCCCGATCCAGTTGCCGGACTGCATCGCTCGACGATTCGCTCACGCGTTCTCTTCGACAGGAACCGGCTCGCCGTAGACCCGGAGGCGCGCCACGCCCCCGTCCGGATGAATGGAGAGCCGGATGTGGGTCGCCGTTCCGCCATCGGCGATTTCGAGCTCGTGGACCTGGTCGGGCCCGAGCAGCGTCCGCGGCACCACCTCCCGCCAGCCCGGGTGATATACGGGCGGAGCCTCGAGGCCGCTGGCGGGGTCCCCGAACGCCCCGCCGTCATCGAGCGTCTCCAGCCGGAAGCTCTCGGGATGGTTGCCCTTGAAGTTGGTCGTGTCGACGACCGCGCGCCGCGGACGGCCTCGCAGGCCGAGCCTTACGACCACCCAATCGTGTCCCGGCCCCCGACGACGGCGGGTCTCCCAGCCGTCTCCCATGTGCGGCGGTCGGTCGGGCAGGAGGAGATTGTGGGGCGGACCGAACCGCGCGTCGCTCCAGGCCAGCGCCACGCCACCATTCCCGACGGCCGCCAGATCGATGAGCGCGTCGCCGGTCGACGGAGTCGGTACCGCCACCCCGTACGCGCGAAAGCGGGCCACGCCGCCGTCGGGAAAGATGTTCAGCCGGAGGTGGGTCCAGCGACGGCGGTCGCGCACCGGGAACAGGTTGTCGGCGTCGGGAGCGAGCGGGAGCTCGGGGACAACCGACGTCCACGGCCAGGCGTCATAGTCCTCCCTCTCGGAGGCGTCGGCATCCAGCTCACACGCCTCCACCGACGCCCGCTCAGGATGGTTTCCACGGAAGTGGCTGGTGTCGATGTTCACGCCGTGGAGAATGCCTGGCGCGCCCATCTGGATCACCACCCGGTCGTGACCCGGGCCCCGGCGCCGGCGGCTCTCCCAGCCGTCCATCCACTTGCCACGATCGGTGTAGCGATCGGAATCGAACCCGGCCGGCCCCTCGCGCAGGAGGTTCCCGCTGGGCGCGAAGAACTCGTCGCTGGCCCAGAGCGCTCTTCCCCCGAGCCGCTCAGCGACCAGATCGGGATAGCGCTGGAACTGCCGTTCGGGGGCGAGCTCATCCATCGCGACCATGGGGTCTGGAGTGTATCATTCTCGCATGACCCCCGAGAAGCCCGCTCCCGTGGCCGTCCGTTTGGACCGTTGGCTCTGGGCGGCCCGGTGGTTCAAGACGCGCCGCCTGGCCACCGAGGCCGTGACCGGCGGGAAAGTCCACCTGAACGGCCGGCGCGTGAAGCCGGCGAGCGACGTGCGGGCCGGAGACGAAGTCCGGCTCCGGAAGGGTCCCTACACCTTCACGGTCGTGGTGCAGGCGGTCTCGGAGCGCCGGGGGCCGGCCAAGGAGGCCGCGGCGCTCTACGAGGAGACCGAGGAGAGCGCCACCGCGCGCGAGCTCCGGCGGATCCAGATGCGAGACATGCCGGTTCCGACCTACGAGGGCAAGGGACGGCCCACCAAGCGCGAACGCCGCAAGCTGGACCGGGCCCGGAAGCGCATCTCTCCCTAAAGGATCTCTTTCAGTTGTTCCATGTCGACGTTCCCGCCGCTGACGACGCAGACGACCGTCGCCCCGGTCGCGACCTCAAAGCCTTCCGAGAGAAGACCCGCCAGCGAGGCCGCCCCGGCCGGCTCGGCGAGCAGCTTCACACGCCCGAGGAGGAGCCGCATGGCCTCGGCGATCGCCGCGTCCGGGACGAGCAGCATGTCATCGACACGTTCCCGGATGTGGGCCAGCGTGTGCCGGCCGGCGAACGGCGAGTTCAGGCCGTCGGCGATCGTTTCGCGGTTCTCCAGCGCGATCGGCTCGCCCCGCTCCAGGCTCTTCTTCATGACCGCCGACCCCTCGGGCTCGACGCCCACCACCTTGGCCTCCGGAAGCTTCGCCTTGACCGCGGTCGCGATCCCCGAGATCAGTCCGCCTCCACCCACGCTCACGATGACGACATCCGCGTCCGGGACGTCCTCCACGATCTCGAGCCCGACCGTGCCCTGTCCGGCGATGATGCGGGGATCGTCGAACGGATGGACGAGCGTCAGGTCGCGCTCGCGCTGGACGCTCAGACAGGTCTCCAGGAGATCTCCTTCGGTCAGGATGACCTCTCCCCCGTAGCCGCGCGTCGCCTCGACCTTGCTCCGCGGAGCGGCCGCCGGCATCACAACGACGGCGGAGATGCCGTACTCCCCGGCGCCCCACGCCAGCGCCTGGGCGTGGTTGCCCGCCGACAAGGTGACCACGCCCCGCTGACGTTCGTCGGGCGACAGCCGGTGGAGGGTGTTCAGGACGCCGCGCACCTTGAACGAGCCCGTCTTCTGGAGGTTCTCGCACTTGAAGAGAAGGCGGACGCCGACTCGCTCCCCCAGGTAGGTTGAACCGACCACCGGCGTCCGATGGACTCGGCCGGCGATCACCTCGCTCGCGTCGAGGACTTCCTCGAGCGTTACGAGGGTCGTGGTCTCGATGGACTTCCCCGCTCTTCGAGCCGCGAGCTCGTCGGTCATCGCGTGGCGCCGAGCGCCCTCGCGGCCCGATTGACGTTGTCACGCCGCACCCAGAGGATCGTGGCGAAGCGGTCCCCCGTGGCTATGGCATCCATGGCCGTGACGTTGACCTTCGCGTCTCCCAGCTTCTCGAGCAGCTCCGCCATCGCCCCCACACGATCGCTTCCCTCGACGAGGAACGCGGTCCGTTTGGGACTCACCTTGAGGTCGGCCTTCTCGGCCGCTTTGAGAAACGCGCGCGAGTTCTCCGGGAAGAAGTCGATCTGAGCCTTGCCCGCGCTAGGAAACGCGTGGATGGCGAGGAAGTTCACCCCCGCATCCCGGAACGCGTCGAGCACGCGGGCTCCCTGCCCGGCACGCTGGGGTACCGTCGTGTAGTAGTAATCGACCTTTCTAATGGTGTCCGGCATGGTGGCCTCCTTGCTATGCGTTGCAGCTCTCGGTCGGATCTCCCCGCGCCTCTCGCGGGATGGATCCCCGACGCTCTGCCGCGAATGGCAACATCAGCAAGGTAGCATCGGCGGCAGCGACCGCACTTGCCGGTCCGGCCGAGGGAGCTGCCGGACCGTCACCCCCTTCCGGCGAACTCTCCGCTCCCCGGTCGCGTCATGAAAAGGGGACCCCCGCGCCTGGGCAGTAGCGTTCGGGCGAGACTATCTACGCCGGACAGGCTCGATCCAGAGCCTTCGGTCCTGAGCCGTCGATCTCGCCGGCTCCCGTTCGTCGAAGTGTTGGAAGCGCGGCCCACGGCCGCCTGCGTTAGGGCTGGGTCGGGAGGTCGGCCTTGGTCAACTTGGGCAGCAGGCTTGAGACGGCCTTCCCCCACCGCCGACCTTGCGGGTTCCCTACGATGACCGGTCGGTCCAGGGGTAGCTTTGACTTATACTCTGTAGTCCATCAATAAGACCCTCCGCCCATTCGACAGCCTCCTTTATGGTGTCTCTTATCCCGTCTTTCGTATAAACCCACTCCCGAATGACCCGGGACAGTTCCCCCATTCCATGGGTCATATAACTTCCCTTCGAGCCCTCTAGCCTTAGTACCGCAAAAGGTCGCTGCATATTCCGTACAATCGGCATTTCAAAGTTATGTCCAGCTTTCGATGAATCGTCAACAACGATGAACCGTACTATTGGAGCAATACTAAGAAGTTTGCGTTCCAGGGTAAAATGGTGTCCGATATCCGGACAATCTTCCAATAGTAGTGGGTCATAACCTAGTTCTGTTAGGGAAGTCGTTATGAGCTTCAAACGTTTTCTGCCCCTTGTGCCGTAATCACCCAGGACCAGCACCACCTTCTTATTGAAGCGTTCCCAGTATGTGGACAGACTAACGTCTAGTTTTTCGGCCCTCCTGATTGACGTTAGCAGCTGCGCTACATCTTTATGGGCCTCGGTCCGCCCTTTTTCCATCGCTTTGTTAGTCGTCCAGACACTACCACGATTGTCGCCGTTCATCTCTGCATAATCAATGTCTCTATGCCACCATCCCAATGCCTCGAAATGGCAGTTGACAATGCGGATAGATGAGCGTCTTAGTTCCAAGCGAAACGGATAAGAGTCTTCAAAATGGATATTCTCGATATGCCAATTGGCCCCTGGCGTTATGGCTCCATATCCACGCGCTCCCCAGCGCCGAACATCTCGCGGGTGACCAAGCAGCAGATCCTCAATACGAAAATGGGAAATGACTAGGTCGGTAATGGAATGCGACTCGCCCGAAACATACTCGTAGCCGGACCCGTGGGTACTAGACACATAGCAGACAACAGGGCGTGTGAGACGAGTAAACCGTCCAGCAAGGAAACGCTGGTCGTTCTCGGATAGGTGGTCATCAACGATCCCTCTGTACGAGCCATGCAACTCGGCAAAGTAGTTCTCAAACATGTCCTTCGTCGGCAGGTCTCGATTCATGGGGCAACCAAGGTCGTTCTTGAGGACGAGCTAGCCGTAGGGAGTCAATCCGCTTTCAGGGTCATGCTCCCCAGCGAGAAACCGTCAGCCCGATTCAGTCTACCGCGCCAATATCTCCCGACATTGTCGGGTATAGACGGCGCTCCCGGAATAGTGAATCGAGCGTCGGCAAGGTGGATAAAGGTGGGAGGACTGGTCTCCCAAGGCTCATCATTTTCTGGCTCGGGGTAGGTCATATCTTTCCGTGACCGGAAGTACTCCTCAAATGTATCAGCCCCTTCTAGGCCACTGGTGCGGACCGCATCTCCAGCCTCGCGGGCCGTGGCGTCGAAATAATCCCTTCCACCAACCAGCGTGCCCGAGATAACCCGCCCGTGCCCACTCGCACAGCGCGCGCGTCTTGCCGGCACCGCGGCGTCCGCGCCGTCGAGAGAGAAGCAGCCGCGCCGGTTTCATACCTCAAGAAAAATCTCCTCAGTCTCGACCCGAATAATCCCACTCTGCTCTGGAGCATCGAGTGCAACCGTCGAGTATTCGAGTTCAATCGGACCTCGACTCTCAAGAAAGGCCTCGTCCTGTCTGTAACCGTATACCAGGCGGCCCACGTAGAACTCGTCACCTGGGTAGATGACCGCGTCGTTCGTGGTAGTTGCACGCTTCCACCACCCTACTGGAACCGGAGTATCTCTAAAAGGTCGTGAACCCCAGGCGGTTTCAGTGCCGACAACATCCCATCGCCTAGCGGCCTTCATCGTTACGCAAACGTGAGTTGCGGCACGTCCACCAACGTTCGCTAGATAGAGCTTTAGAAGAAAGCGTGGACCTGGGTTGGCACGGTACTCTCGCTCATGTCGCAGCCGTAGATCGGGCCTGGCACGTCGGCCTAACAGTTCGACGATATGATGTGGTGCCGGGACACTATGGGCGCCGTGCCTGTAGTAGTAAATACAGTTAGGCGCTTGATGCCGACCAATCGGACTATCGCCAAACCCCACGACCAGGATGGAATGGCCATCGCTGATTCGGTGTGGTTCCTCGCACTCACCTCGTATCAAGCTGGCACTATAAGGACCGGGGGGCGCGACTCTAGCGATCTGTTGATCTGCCCAATCTCGTATCGACTGTCGGCCAAAGTCGGATGGGGCTAGGCCGCCATCTGAAATACCCTCGTTATTCACGCCTGCCAGAAAGACGCCTCCCGCACTGTTCCAGAAGGCTGATGCTGCTTTCCAAAGTTCCTCGGCGAGTCGTTCCTTACTAGTTGCGGAACTCTTGTACTCGTACTGATCAGTTTCAGAATCCGGGAGCCGGTGAAGGTTCTCGGTTGTCCATTGCTCCACTTCCCGATAGTTGGTGGGGTCAAACATCGTTGATCCCGAAGCCCTCCACTTTTCAAAATCGATCCCGGACACCAAGCCGGGAGGCGAAGTGCGCCGCGAAGGCGGTGACGGTGTCGCACGCCCACATGGCGCATCCCGCGCCCAGGCAGCGCCCCTGAAACCATGTCATGCTTCCCTTGGCCCGCTGCGAGAGCGCGTTCTCGGGGAACCTGCTGCTCAACAGCTCCTCAAGTTTCTTGTGCTCCCGCTGCTCGTCTCGCCACTCGGGTTTGAAGTGGACGAGGGCGTTTCGCAGCCTGACAAGCCCGGCCGCCGACTGCCACGGTTCAGCACCCTTATCGAACGGGGCTTTACCGCAGGCCGTAAGCGCGACCTGGTACTTGTTCAAGATTCCACGGGTCCACTCGACGGTGGGCCAAAGCGCCTCGAGCAACGCCATGTGTTCGTCCGTCAGGCTCTCCAGCGCGTCCCTGCTTCGATCCGCGGCTTGCAGGTAGAGCTCATTTATCGAGGCTTCCAGCGCGGCGACCGCGGTCACCACCGTCGTTACGGCGAGGCCCTGAAGGCGCTCCCATCCCTCTTGGGGCCAGTCCAGGGCCGACTGCTCCCTCTCGATCCGCTCGCACTCGCTGGCTAGCTCTAGCGCGGTCGCGAGGAGCCGCCGGGACAGGTTCTCCTTGACGCGAATCCGAACCGAGCCAATAGAGATCGACGGCAGGATCGCCCGGCCAGAGCCCTCAGTCATTTCCCTGTGGTCTTCCGCCCAGGATCCGCCCAAGATCGCGCCGCTGTGGTCAAGATCGGGTTTCTGGAAAATCCCATAAGGCGTTGCGGTTCAATGTGGTGGGCCGCGGAGGAATCGAACCTCCAACCTACTGGTTAAGAGCCAGTTGCTCTGCCAATTGAGCTAGCGGCCCGCCGCCGTGAACCGGAAGGAACTGAAAATAGCCTCGCATGGAGGCTCCAACAACCGAAAGACGGCCGGCCGCGCTGCCGCGACCGGCCGCATGGGATTGGGGTGAGCGAGGGGATTCGAACCCCCGACCCCCAGGGCCACAACCTGGTGCTCTAACCAACTGAGCTACGCCCACCGCGGAACCATAA
>JBOHRQ010000065.1:0-11501 GCA_050732875.1 Gemmatimonadota bacterium
CTTCTGCGCCACCTACAACCCCACCTTTCCGGGCGCCGCCGGACGCCACGGCTGGGTTTCGCGCTGGCACTACGGACTCAACCAGGGCCCGATCGTGACCATGATCGAGAACCATCTGTCCGGGCTCGTCTGGGAGCTGATGCGGAAGTGCGGCTACCTGGTCGAGGGGCTGCGGAGGGCGGGGTTCGAGGGCGGGTGGCTGGACGGTGGGGTGAAACCCGCGGACCCGGGTTGCGAAGGCCGCCAGCTTGACCTATCCGACTAGTCAGAATAGTCTAAAGCATGGCCATCAAGCCCCGGGTCTGGCAACTGCACGAGGCGAAGGCGCGCTTCAGCGAGCTGTTCCGGCGGGTCCGAACCGAGGGACCGCAGCGCGTCGTCAAGCAAGGTGGTGAGGCGGTGGTGATCGTGTCCGCCGAGGAATTCGATCGTACGAGCGAACGTGCGCGGCAGCCGGTATCACTGGTCGAGTTCTTTCGCTCCGCACCGACCGGCGGTCAGTCGCTCGACCTGGAGCGCAAACGTGACACGACCCGGACCCTCGAGTGGTAGCGATACGGTCCGGTTATCTGCTCGACACGAACGTCATCTCGGAGCTCATGAAGCCTGAAGCCAACCGCGCGGTCGTGGAGTGGATCGAGGCGACTCCGGAGGATCTCCTGCACCTGAGCGTGATCACGATCGGCGAGGTCCGAAGAGGCATCGATCTGCTCGACGACGAACCGAAACGCGCCGCGCTCCAGAGCTGGTTGGATCACGATGTCCGCGTCCGGTTCGCGGGTCGTCTGCTCGCCTTCGACGATGCCGTGGCGGAGCATTGGGGCCAGCTCGAGGCTTCGGCGAAACGACGCCGGCAGACGCTGCCGACCGTCGACGCCCAGCTCGCGGCGACAGCGCTCCACCACGGCCTGACCTTGGTGACTAGAGACACGCAGGACATGCGGCTTACCGGAGTGCCGGTCTTCAATCCCTGGAGTGGCCAAAGGTAGGGGCCACGCCGGTCACCCGCGGTCAGCGCCCCCGCTGCCGGCGGTAGCGCCGGATGAGAGCGTTGGTGGAGCCATCGTGGTCGAGCGCGGGGGCGGCCTCGGACTCGAGCTCGGGGATGATCCGGTCGGCGAGCCGCTTGCCTAGCTCGACCCCCCACTGATCGAACGAGTCGATCCGCCAGATCGAGCCCTGGACGAAGACCTTGTGCTCGTAGAGCGCGATCAGCGACCCCAGCGCCGCCGGGGTCAGCCGCTCGCCGAGGATCGTGTTGGTCGGCCGGTTCCCCTCGAACGCTCGATGGGGGACGAGCGGTTCGTCCACGCCCTCGGCGCGCACCTCGTCGGCCGTCTTCCCGAACGCCAGCGCCTCGGTCTGCGCGAACAGGTTGGCCATCAGAAGGTCGTGGTGGCGGCCGAGCGGGTTCAAGGGCTCGCAGAAGCCGATGAAGTCGCAGGGGACCAGCTTCATCCCCTGATGAAGGAGCTGGTAGAAAGCGTGCTGGCCGTTCGTCCCCGGCTCACCCCACACGACCGGTCCCGTCTGCCAGGCCACCGGTCGGCCGTCCAGAGTCGTCGACTTGCCGTTGCTCTCCATGTCGAGCTGTTGCAGGTAGCGCGGGAAGGAGCGCAGGTACTCGTCATACGGCAGGACCGCGTACGTCTCGGCCCCGAAAAAGTTGTTGTACCAGACGCCGAGGAGTCCGAGGAGGACCGGCAGGTTACGGTCGAAGGGCGTGCTGCGGAAGTGTTCATCCAGCGTACGGAACCCGGCCAGGAACTCGCGGAAGCGCTCCGGCCCGATCGCGATCATGACGACCAGCCCGATCGCCGAGTCGACCGAGTAGCGTCCGCCCACCCAGTCCCAGAACCCGAACATGTTCGCCGGATCGATCCCGAACTCCCGCACCTCCTCCGCGTTGGTCGAGACGGCCACGAAATGGCGCGCCACCGCGGCCCGGTCCCCCAGCGCGCCCTGCAGCCAGTCGCGCGCGGTGCGCGCGTTGGTGAGGGTCTCGAGCGTGGTGAAGCTCTTCGAGCAGACGACGAAGAGGGTCTCCGCCGGGTCCAGGTCACGCGTGGCCTCGGCGAAGTCCGTTCCGTCGACGTTGGAGACGAAGCGGAAGACCATGTCACGGCGCGAGTAATCACGGAGCGCCTCGACCGCCATCGCCGGCCCCAGCGCGGAGCCGCCGATCCCGATGTTGACGACGTTCAGGATCGGACGCCCGGTGTGCCCCTTCCACCCGCCGCTCCGGACCCGCCCGGCGAAGTCGGCCAGGCGGTCGAGGACCGCGTGGACGTCGGAGACGACGTTCTCGCCGTCGACCTCGATGACCGCGTCCGCGGGCGCCCTGAGCGCCACGTGGAGGGCCGGGCGATTCTCGGTGACGTTGATCGGCTGGCCGGAGAACATCGCCTCGATCCGCTCCGCGAGACGCGCCTCCTCGGCGAGTCGCAGGAGCAGGCCGATCGTCTCGTCGGCGACGCGGTTCTTGGAGTAGTCGAGATAGAGCCCGGCCGCCTCGGCGACCAACCGCTCGCCGCGGCCGGGGTCGCCGGCAAAGAGGTCTCGCAGATGGAGATCGGCGACGCGCTCGTGATGGACCAGGAGCGCGCGCCAGGCGTCTCCCTGGGTCGGATCGGTCATGTCGTCGCGTAACGTAGGGGCCGCCGCTCCGGCCGACCAACGCTATCTTGCGCGCCCGGTGCCCGCGCGCGTCTTCCTCATCGTCGTGATAGCCGGCCTCTCCGGCGCCGGGCCGGCCCGCGCCCAGCAGCGCCCGCTCCGGACCGAGGATCCAAGACCCATCTCCGCCGGGGCCGTCCTGGTCGAGCTCGGGATCGACGTCGAGCTCGACCGGTTCTTCCCGCTCTCGGGCCTGAAGGGCGACCTCTACCGGCTTCCGTATCTCGGCTTGAGCTTCGGCCTCGGGGACATCGCCGAGTTTCAGGTCGATGCCGGCTTCAACCTGCTCGAGGTTCAGGATCGGGATCCGGCGCCGCTGACGGAGAACCTCGACTTTACCGGCGACACGACCACCGACATCGAAGATCCAGTCGTTGCCACCAAGCTGCGGCTCCTGAGCGAGACCCGCCGCGTCCCGGCCGTCGCGCTGCGTGTCGCCACCCGCCTTCCTTCGGCCAGCAACGAGAGCGGGATCGGGACCGATACCATCGACTGGTTCATGACCGTCCTCGCCGGAAAGACGCTGTCAGACGTGCGCGTCGTGGCCAACTTCGGGCTCGGGGTCCTGCCCGTTCCCCTTCAGGGAGACCGCCAGAACGACGTCCTGACGGGCGGGCTCTCGGTCGCCTGGCGCCATGCGGGCGGGGCGGAGGTCGTGGGCGAGGTGAACGGGAGGTTCGACGTCCAGGGAGAGCCGCCGGTCGGCACCGAGGACCGCGGCCAGCTCCGGCTCGGGGTGCGCCTTCCGCTGGGCGCTTTTCTGGGGGGCCAGGTCCGCCTGGACGGCGGCGTCCTCGTCGGCCTGACAGAGGTCGACCCCGAGCTGGGGGCGACGCTCGGGCTGACCGCGATCACGCGGAGCCTCTAGAGCCCCCGGTGATTGGCGTCTCCACGTCCACCCGTGCTATCGTGGCTTCGATGAAGGCTGCCCTTTCCCGACGCCCCCTGCTCGCCCTCCTCCTCGCGGCCGCGTGCGCATCGGCCGAGGAGCGCCGGGCGGCGACAGGACCCGTCTCGGTCGAGGTGACCAACTACAACTACCTGGACGTGAACATCTATGCCGTGGCGGGATCGCAGACGATCCGGCTGGGGACGGTGACGACCAACAGCGAGGTGACGTTCGAGGTGCCGCGGGGCCTGCCCCTGAGTGGTGGGATCCGCTTCCTGGTCGATCCCATCGGCTCGAGAGGCGCCTACCTCAGCGACGACATCGTCGTTTCGCCGGGGGACATCATAGAGCTCGTGGTCCAGTCCAGGCTGGGGCTCTCTTCCACCGTCGTCTTCTAGGCTCCGCGCGGCGGAACACCCCGACCGTCTCCCGCCCGATGCGGTCTTCCTCCATGATGTATGGAATCGCGCCCCGATGACCACCATGCGCGCCGTCAGGATCCGCGAACCGGGAGGTCCCGAGGTCCTCCAGGTGGGGGAGGTCCAGCGGCCGGAGCCCGGGCCGGGAGAGATCCGCGTGCGGGTCAGATCGGCCGGGGTCAACCGGGCCGACCTGCTCCAGCGGCGCGGGCTCTACCCGCCACCGCCCGGCTGGCCGGCGGATGTCCCCGGGCTCGAGTTCGCGGGCGAGGTGGAAGCGATCGGAGAGGGCGTGGATGCCTGGGGTCCGGGCGACCGCGTGATGGGCCTCGTGGGCGGGGGCAGCTACGCCGAGTACGTCGTCGTTCACCAGCGCGAGGCGATCCCCATCCCCGACGGCCTCTCCTGGGAGACCGCGGCCGCCGTCCCGGAGGTGTTCGTGACCGCTCACGACGCTCTCTTCACCCGCGGCCGGCTCGTGCAGGGCGAAACCGCTCTCGTCCACGCCGTGGGGAGCGGCGTGGGAACGGCCGCCCTCCAGCTCGGCCAGGCGGCCGGGGCGACCGTGATCGGTACCTCGCGATCCAGGTGGAAGCTCGATCGCGCCACGGAGCTCGGGCTCGATGTAGCGATCCACCCGAACGATGGGAGCTTCGCCGACGCCGTGCGGGACGCGACCGGCGGGAGCGGCGTGGACGTGATCCTGGACCTCGTGGGCGGCGGCTACCTGGCCGGAAACCTCGCCAGCCTGGCCCGCCTCGGGCGGCTGGTTGTGGTCGGGCTGACCGGCGGTGCCTCCGCCGAGCTCGATCTCGGCACCGTCCTTCGAGAGCGCCTCACGATCGTCGGGACCTCGCTCCGCACGCGTCTGTTCGAGGAGAAGGTCGCCGCCGTCCAGGCTTTCGCCCGGGACGCGCTTCCGCTCCTCACGGAAGGGCAGATCCAGCCCGTCATGGACGAAACCTTTCCCATGGAAGCGGCCGCCGACGCGCACCGCCGGATGGAGGCCAACCAGAACTTCGGGAAGATCGTGCTGGTCTGGGATTGAGGTAGTACAAAAGAGCGAGGCCCCCGGCTCCTGGCCGAGGGCCTCGCGTTCGAGCGGATCGAGGTCGCCCGTACCGTTACGGCTGGGGCTTGGAACCATCGGGCTTCGTTTTCCTGTCGTTGACGCTGAGCTGGGCGGAACCGATGACGTTTCCCACCGAGGCTCGGATGGCCGTCGTCCCCGTCGCCTTCCCCAGGGCCAGCCCGTTTTGCGTGATGTCGCCGACCGAGGCGTTCATCGATTGCCAGATCACCCCGACACCGAGGACGTTCCCGTCCCGATCGAACGCGGTGGCGATGAAGTGCACCGTACCGCCCACCTCGGTTACGCCCGACTGGGGCGTGACCTCTATCCTGGCCACCACGGCCGCCTCGGGGATGTCGGGCACCGCGGTCGGCCCCCCGTTCCCGCCCGATCCTGAACAGGCACTGATCGACAGCGCAGCCGTCATCAATCCGATTCTCCACTGCATCGTTTCCTCCCGTAGTCGGTTGGATGGTGCCGAAGAAGTCTCCGGCAGGGCGCCACCCTGATTGCCTTCGCGTGCGCCTGGTCCTATCGTAGGGACGACCCGTCGTCGAGATATCAGCGGGATCACGTCCGCCTGTCTTTTCTGCGTCGGCTCGAACGATATGCTCACATTGAGCCTCCTCGGAGGCGCCTTATTAGAGGGAGAGCGGGGTCCCGCAGCCGGACGGATCGTCCAACGGCGCCGTCTCGCCCTGCTGGCCCTCCTTGCCTCGTCGAACGGCCGCCCGGTCAGCCGCGACAAGCTGATCGCCTGTCTCTGGCCCGAGAGCGGGGCCGCCCAGGCCCGGCACTCGCTTTCCGATTCGCTGCACGTGATCCACAAGGCCGTGGGCGGGCGCGCGATCCTCGCCGAGGGGGACGAGCTGCGGCTGGACCCCGGGGTCGTCGCCTGCGACGTGTGGCGGTTCGAGGCGGCTTTGGGGGCCGGGGACCTGGAAGGGGCGGTCGGGCTCTACAAAGGGCCCTTCCTGGACGGGTTCTTCATCGGCGGCGACGCCCTGGAGTTCGAGAGCTGGGCGACTTCGGAGCGGGAACGGCTGGCCAGGAGCTACCTGGCGGCGCTCGAGCGCCTGGCGGAGAGCGCCGCGGTGGGAGAGGATCCCCGGCAGGCGGCAGCGTGGTGGCGCCGGCTTTGCGCCGAGGAACCAGACAACTCACGGGCTGTCCTGGGGCTCATGGCGGCGCTGGCGGCGATCGGAGATCGCGCGGGGGCGCTCCGGCAGGCCGTGGAGCACGCCGAGCACCTGAAGAGCGAATACGGCGCTGAGCCCGATCCGACGGTAGCTGCGTTCGTCCGCCGGCTCCAGGAAGATCCCGCAGCCTGGGTTCCGCCGGCGCGAACCCCGGGGAATGGTGGCACGGCTGTAGAAGCCGACTCGGCAGGGGAGCGCCCGAAACCCGGCCTGTCGCGGCAGAGCTTTGCCCGGCGGCGGGTGTTGTTCGGGAGTGCGGTGGCGGCCGTGGCGGTGCTGGCAGTTCTTTACATCGCGCGGCGGGGGGCCGGACCCGACCCCACCCCGCAGGACGCGCTGGCCGTCCAGGCCGTGCCCGGGATCGCCGTCCTGCCGTTCACGGTGAACGACCCCGCCCTCGAGACCTGGCGCGAGGGCATGGTCGACCTCCTCTCGACCAATCTGGACGGCATGGGAGGTCTGCGCGCGATCGACAGCCGAACGGTGCTCGCCCGCTGGCGCGAAATCATCCCCGAGGCCCGGGAACCCGACCTCGCCACGACTCTCGAGGTCGCTCGCCGGACAGGTGCCCGGTACGCAGTGCTCGGGAGCGTCATCGCGATAGGGCCCGACATCCGACTCGTAGCCGAGATCCACGATCTCGAGGGAGCCCGCGAGCTGGGGCAGGGGCAGGTCGCGGGCGCCCCCGACAGCGTTTTCGCGCTCATCGACCGCCTCTCCATCGATGTCGTGCGGGCGATCCTCCAGCGGGGGGGCGAGGACCTCACCGCGATCCCGCGTCTGGCCGGCCTGACGACCCGATCCCTCCCGGCCCTCAAGGCCTTCCTCGAGGGGGAGTCGTTCTATCGGCGGTCGGACTTCGCCCACGCGATCGGGGCGTACGAGAGCGCGGTCAGCATGGACTCGACCTTCGCGCTGGCCCTCTTTCGTCTATCGAGCGCCTACGGCTGGGTGGAGAACATCGACAGCGACGTCTCACGTACATACCTCGAGCGCGCTGCCCGCCTCGCGGAACGGCTGTCACCCCGCGAGGCGACCCTCGTGCGTGCGGACCTGGCGCTCGTGAGAGGCTCGATCGAGGGGCTCGAGCCGCTGCGCGAGTCCGTCCAGCAGCACCCCGACGACCCCGAGGCCTGGTATCTCCTGGGCGACACCTATGTCCACCTGGGCGACCAGGCGCTCGTCGACGAGAGCGAAGTCGGCCGCGTGCTCGGCCGTGCGGTCGCCCTGGATCCGACATTCGCGCCCTACCGCATCCACCTGGTGGAGCGTGCCGTGCGCCAGAGAGACGAAAAGGCTTCTGTCCGTCTGGCATCCGCCTATGGCCGTCTGGCGGCGGGCACGGCCTGGGACCGTCGCAACCGGCTGGCGATCGCGTTCGTCTTCGGGAACGCGGCTGCGCGCGCACACGCCCGGGCGACGATCGACACGGTTCCAACGCGCGTCGTGTGGGGTGTGGCGGGGCTATATCTGCTGCATCCCCGCTTCCTCGCGCTCCAGGAGGAGCTCCTCCGGGGTGCGCAGCAACGCGACGATGCCCCCATCGGCACGATCGCAACGCGTCTCTTCTTCAATCATTACAACCGTGGCAGGTACCGGGCGGCCCTCGCGCAGCTCGATGATCCCTCCCTGCCGCCGGGCTTCGAGGCGTTCGGCCTCTATGCGCTGTCGATGGAGGGAGTTGCGGTTTCGCCCGCGGGCGAGCGGGACGCGTTGAGCGTGGCCCCGGAGGACACCCTCTCCGCGCTGGACGGCCTTTTCACCGGAGCCCGCGCGGCCGACCGCGAGCAGTGGGTGGAACACGCCGAGGCCATCCGGCGCCTTCGCGATGTCGCGGGCCGGCACCTCGCAGCCGGCGACTCCGTATCGGCGCGGCTGGGAGCGGGAGCGGCTCGCGGGCTCGAGGCGTACGGGCTCTGGCGGCGAGGCCGCCCTGACGAGGCCCGCCCGCTCCTCGAGGCCGCGGGGCGAGAGGTGACCGGCCACGAGCCGGTGCCCCGTGCGGCGAACCATCTCCTCCGCTGGTGGCTGGCTGGAGTCCTGACCGATCTCGGCCGGACCGCGGAGGCCGTCCAGGTGCTCGAGACATTCTGGGAATACCCTCTGTGGAACCACCCGCAGGCGGCCTATCGTGCCGGCGAGCTCCTGGCCGGGGCCGGCAGGCATGACGAGGCCCGCCGCGCGTTCGATTACGCCCTCCTCGCCTGGCACGACGCCGATCCTGAACTGCAGGCGCGCATCGAATCCGCGCGCCGGGAGCTGGCCCGGCTTCCCGGGCCGCCCGTTCGCGAGTCGCGATGAGCTGAGCCCCCCGGGTGGCGTTCTCGAGGGCGGTGGCAGGGCCCTTTGGGCCGGGGCGCGCAACCGCCGTTGAGCTCGGAGAGTTTCTGGAGTGGTATGTACACGCTGAAACTCCTGGGGGGCGCCACTCTCGAGGACCACGGCCGTCCCCTGGCCGGTCGGATCGTCCAGCGGCGGCGTCTGGCGCTCCTGGCCCTTCTTGCCTCGTCGAATGGCCGCCCGGCCAGCCGCGAGAAGCTGATCGCCCACCTGTGGCCGGAGCGCGGCACGTCGGCCGCCCGGCATCTCCTCTCCGACTCCGTGCACGTGATCCGCAAATCGCTGGGGGATGGCGCCGTCCTGGTCGAGGGCGATGGGTTCCGGCTGAACCCGGCGGTCATGTCTTCCGATGTGGCCGAGTTCGCGGCGGCGCTGGCGGCGGGAGATCTGGAGCGGTCGGTCGGGCTCTATGCGGGACCCTTCCTGGATGGCTTCTTCATCGGCGGCGAGGCGCTGGAGTTCGAGAGCTGGGCCGCTAGCGAGAGGGAGCGTCTGGCACTGTCCCACGCGAGTGCGCTGGAGCGGCTGGCCGAAAGCGCGGCCGCCGGGGGAAGGCCCCGGCGGGCGGCGGATTGGTGGCGCCGGCTCTGCGCCGAGGAGCCGGACAACTCGCGATTCGTCCTGGGACTCATGACAGCGCTGGCGACGGCGGGGGATCGGGCGAGCGCGCTCCGGCAAGCCGAGGAGCACGCCGAATATCTGCAGAGCGAGTACGGGGCCGAGCCCGACCCGACGGTGACGGCGTTCGTCCGCCGGCTCCAGGAAGCGCCGGATGCCTGGGTAGCTCCCGCCGTCGTGATCTCGGGCCTGGCCAGCGGCGGGGCGCCCGCGAAGCCCGCCAGGCCCGCCAAGCCTGCCAAGCCCACCCAGCCCGCCAAGCTCACCCAGCGCTCGCGACGGGCCTTTGCCCCGCGGCAGGCAGTTCTCGGAGCCGGCGTCGCCGCGGCCATGGTCCTGCTGGCGGCCTTCTACGTCGAGCGGTGGCAGCACGGTCCCGAATTCACTCCCGAGGAAGCCCAAGCTGCGGCCGCCAACGCCGCGTCCGGGATCGCGGTCCTGCCCTTCACCGTGAACGACCCCGCTTTCGAGACGTGGGGGGAAGGGATGGCGGCGCTCCTGTCCGTGAACCTGGACGGAGTCCCCGACCTGAGGGCGATCGACAACCGTACCGTCCTGGCCCGCTGGGAGGAGGCCGTGCCTGACACGGTCGATCCCGACCTGGCCACCTCCCTCGCGGTGGCGGGCCGCTCCGGTGCCCGCTATGCCCTGCTCGGCAGCGTGGTGGTTATCGGCACGGACATGCGACTGACCGCCCACGTCTACGAGGTGAGAGGCGGAACCAAGCTGGGGCAGGTGCAGGTGGCGGGTGCCCCCGACAGCGTCTTGACCCTGGTGGATCGCTTGACCATGGAGGTTCTGAGGGGGCTGCCCCGGGAAGCGGGGGGTCTCGCCGATCTCGATCACGCCGAGCTCACGACCGATTCGCTGGCCGCGCTCAAGGCCTTCCTGAACGGAGAAGATCTCTATCGACGCGGGGATCTCGAAGCGTCGGCAGCCGCGTACGAGCGCGCGATTGCGTCCGATTCCACCTTTGCTCTCGCCGGGGCCCGGCTCGCCGGTACCTGCCGATGGAAGTCGGGCAGCGAGCCATGTGGGGAAGGGGACCGGGTGCTCTCGATCGCTCGCTGGTGAGCGATCGAAAGGTGGCCGGCAGTTTCCGCGCCGCTTACACGAAGGCGCGCTCCTCCTCGATCCCGCCATCCTGCTCGTGGATCACCAGCTCGGCCTGCTCGGCGCGGGCCTTGTCCTCGCCCCGCTCGATCGCCTCCTCGCGGTTCGGGGTCCGGACCTCGTCGACCATCGACTCCTCGAGACGGACGACCCATTCCTGTCCTTCAGGCATGACGTGATATCGCTTCAGCGGTGTCTTCATCGCTTCCTCATGCAGCTTGTGTTGGGGTTCCGTCGTCAGGTCCTCCCGCGTCACCTTCTCCATGCCGGCCCTCGTCCGGCCCTCCTCGATCAGCGACTTGAAGCGCACTAGGTCCTCGTCCATGGCGCTTTTCGGATCGACGCCCAAGAGGCTCGCCACGACGTCCCCCACCGCGCCCGCAGGCGGATTGTAGGACAGGCGGATGTCGATCCGCGTGGCTTCGGCACCGCCATCGACCGGCTCGAAGCGGACGATGCCCGCGTTGTCGATCGTCGATCCCGGCTCGCTGCGCCAGGCCAGCACCTCGCCAGGCACGCGGGCGGTGACGACGGCGTCCCAGGAGACGGGGATCCCGGCCGGGCCGACGGCGGTCCAGCGGGTCCGATTACGGCCGATGTCGCGAACCTCGCGGATGTGGGACATGATTCTCGGGAAGTTCTCGACCCGGCTCCAGAAGTCGTAGACCTCGTCCAGCGGGGCTTGGACCGTGATCGTCTTGCGATAGTCGACCGCCCGGCGACCGGCCCCGATGCCGGTCAATCGCCGTACGGGCTTGTTGGCCACGCTGCGCGCCACGAGACCCGCGCCGACCGCGGTGGAAGCGATGCCCAGCTTGCCGAGGCGTCCCATGCCGAGGAGGACGAGCGCGCCTCCGGTGGTGCCGGCCGCGAAGCGGGCCGCCGGCGACCAGTTCTCCTGCCGGAACTCCGCCGTCTCACCGGAACGCCGGGGCGCTCCCTGGAGTCCGGGCACGTCGCCCGGGTCGCGGTGGACCTCCAGCCGGTCGTCGATGTCCCGGACGCCCCGGACCGACGCGACAGCCGAGAGAAGATCCTCGAGCTCGTGCGCCAGAATCGGCCCCCGCAGGGTGACGCGGCCCCAGCGCGCCGTGACCTCGATGGCGCCCGGATGCGAGACGTGCCGGCCCATCTTCGACCGCACGCGCTCGGCCAGGACGTCATCCGCGACCTGT
>JBOHRQ010000066.1:0-10992 GCA_050732875.1 Gemmatimonadota bacterium
AAACGCCGCCCAGTGGGTCACGCGCACGATCCAGTGGTGTCGTTTGGACGATTCGGCCAGGGCTTCCTCCGTTGGCTCCCGAACGAATGAACATCAACATGGTCGATTTGACATCCGTCCCGCCAGGTACGAACGTCCAGAACGGAACGGACATTCCGTTCCTCGACGGGGATCGGCCCACGCCGTCCCCGTTCGCTTTTTCGCTCTCATGGAAGGATATGATGATGTCCGAAGCGAAACATGGAGATACCGTGAAGGTCCATTATAGCGGCTCGCTCGATGACGGGACGGTCTTCGACACCTCGCAGGACCGCGACCCGCTCGAGTTCACGATCGGCGAGGGCCAGGTGATCCCCGGGTTCGAGAGCGCCGTCGTCGGCATGGAGCCGGGTCAGAGCAAGGTGGTCACGCTCGAGCCCGGCGAGGCGTACGGTCCCCGGCGTTCGGAGCTCCTGGTCGACGTCGAGCGCGAGCGCCTCCCGTCCGACATGGATGTCGAGGTGGGCTCGCAGGTGCAGGTCAAGCAGCAGGACGGGAGCCCCCGCGTGGCCACGATCGCCCGCGTCGGGGACGATTCCGTGACCTTGGACGTGAACCACCCGCTGGCCGGGAAGGATCTGACCTTCGACATCGAGCTGGTCGAGATCGGAAGCTGAGCGAGCCTCTGAACATTGCGGCGTTCGCCGGGAGCCTCCGCGAAGGCTCCTTCAACCGAGCGTTGCTGCGGGCCACGGTCGAGCTGGCGCCCGGAGGGATGGTGATCCGGATCCTCGACATCTCGGGGATCCCTGTCTACAACGCGGACGTCGAGGCCGCAGGCCTGCCGCAGCCGGTAGCGGAGTTCAAGCGCGAAATCGCCGCGGCTGACGGGCTCCTGCTCGCGACCCCCGAGTACAACCACGGGATGGCTGGAGTCACCAAGAATGCTATCGACTGGGCGTCCCGCCCGCCGCGGGAGTCACCGCTGGACCGGAAGCCGGTCGGGATCATGGGGGCCAGCCCGGGGATGACCGGGACAGCGCGCGGCCAGAGCCAGCTCCGGCAGGCGTTCGAATTCACGAACTCCTACTGCATGCCGCAGCCTGAGATCCTGGTCGCGCGGGCGCGGGAAAAGTTCGACGCCGACGGCCGGCTCACGGACGAGGCCACCCGCGAGCACCTGGCGAAGTACATGGCCGCGTTCGCCGACTGGATTCGGATCTTCGTGTCGCCCCGTCCTTGACCTCGTGACGACTCACAGCGTAGCGTTCGCATGACTCTGGCCGCGGTCCGTGACCTGCGGACAGGGTCCCAAGGGCACGCCCCAGGAGGTCGTCATGCGCGGCTTCGCCTTCTTGCTCCTCTGGCTCCTTTCCCTCCCCGCTCTCGCCGCTGCCCAGACTGGATCGATCATCGGCCAAGTCACCGACCAGGACGGCAGAGATCCTCGAGAACGCCGGCGTGCCGGAGGCACAGGCGGCGCGCTTCTTCACCAACGGCCTCGACACGGAGACGCGTGGGGTGGACCTGACGGCCAGGTACGTCGTGCCCGCAGGAGCCTGGAGGGAGATCGTGGTCGGTCCGTGAGTTCTCGGAGAAGGGCGCGTGGACGTCGAGCATTGGGATGAGAAGCGGGACGGCCCCTTCTCGGAGTCGGCCTTGCGGGGCAAGCTGGAGGATCGGGGCTACCGGGTCTCGAGGTACGTCTATCCGCCCGGCACCTCTTTCCCCGACCACATCCACTCTGTCGAGAAGATCGATGCGGTCGCCTCCGGTCGTTTCCGGATGACCACCGCCGACGGCGAGGTCGTCCTGGAGGCCGGCGATTGCCTGCGCGTGCCGGCGGGTGCTGTCCATAGCGCCGAAGTCGTGGGCGATGAGCCGGTCGTCAGCCTGGACGCCGTGCGGAATCCGGGCTAAACGGCCGCGGCGTCGGCCGATCCCATCGGGAGCGCGTCCCAGAACATCTTCTCGTAGCCCTGGAAGAGCCGCGCCGCGCGGTGGACGTCGGTCGCTTCCACCCCGCTGTCGAGGCCGTCCTGGATGATCGCCAGCGCTGGTTTCTCAAACGACGGCATCTCCGCGAAGCCATCCAGGAAGGCCGTGTCCTCGGCGGCGAATCTGTAGTGCGCCCTCAAGCCTCGACTCAGGCGGCCGCAGTTCGAACCCCAGACAGGGAAGTTCAGGAGGATCCCGGCGACGAACTCGGCGGCCGATCCGTAGAGTGCCTGCCAGGCCATGTAGGCGGCGTAGGCGAAGCCGCCGGCGGACGCTTCGTAGGCGCCGAGCTCGGCATCGGACATGTCCATCCGACGGGCCAGGACGAACAGGCGATCGAGCGCCGTCCGCTCACCCTCCAGGACCCCGACCAGGAAGTCACGCGCCGGCGTGTGTCCGAAGCGCTGGATCAGCAGGGCGATCGAGCGCAGATCGCTGCTCACGATTCGGTGCTGATGGCCGGCGAAACCGCGCAGTGCCTCGATCGACGCGACGCCCGCCTCGGCGGCCGTTACGAAGGGGTGAGTCCGGATCTCCTCCTCTGTCCCGCTGAGATCGCTCCGGATCTCATCGACCAGCCGGCGGGCGTCCATCGGCTCACGCGTCTCCGGCCGGCGCGATGTTCTGGTTCAGGTGGAAGAAGTTGTCGGGGTCGTAGCGCTTCTTGAGCCGGGCCAGCCGGTCGTAGTTGGGGCCGAAGGCGGCCTCGACGCGCCCGGTCTCGTCGGCGGGCATGAAGTTCACGTACACCCCGCCCGTCGCGTAGGGAGACATGACGCCGAAGAACTCGCGCGCCCAGGCGATGCAGCGGTCGTCATCGCCCGGCTCCTCCCACCGCGAATGCACGTTCATAACGTACTCCACGTCCCGGTGGGGGTAGGCGGTCGCGTCGCCTGGCTTCTGGTTGGCGGCTCCTCCCATCCGCCCGACGAAGATCTCGGACTGGTCGCTGGGGAGGCGCTCTGCGTAGTCGACGATCGCGTCGAGGGCGCCGTCCTCGAGCGCCGTGAAGTTGTGCGACTTCCAGTAGTTGCGGGCACCCGGGGTGAGCAGGGGATCGAAGGCCTGCTGCCAGCCCGCGTAGGGATGGGGTCCGATCACATCGGCGATCGGCTCGCCGACCGCGCGGAGAGGGGCGACGAGCTGCTTTCCCGCCTCCAGGTCGCCGGCCACGAAGACCGGCAGGATCAGGATCAGCTGCCCGTGGACGTCTTCCGGAAGAAAGGGGAGTGGCGGCGCCTTTCGCAACACGAACCAGGGATTGACCTCGTCCGGGGCGTCCGCGGTGAACTCACGGTAGCGGTCGAGCACGCTGCGGGCACGATCGAACGGATGGACGATGAGACCCGATAGGACCTCCGGCCCGACGTCGTGGAGCCGATACTCGAACGACGTAACGACGCCGAAGTTCCCTCCGCCGCCACGCAGCGCCCAGAAGAGATCGGGGTTCTCCTCATCGCTGGCACGAAGCTTCTCGCCGTCGGCGGTGACCACGTCGGCGGACGCCAGGTTGTCGACCGTGAGCCCGTGCACCCTGGAGAGCCAGCCGAAGCCCCCGCCCAGGGTGAGGCCGGCGATCCCGGTGGTCGAGTTGATGCCGAGCGGCGTGGCCAGGCCGTGCGCCTGGGTCGCGCCATCCATCTCGGCCAGGGTGGCGCCTGGTCCGACCCGCGCCGTCCGTTCATCGGGCTGGACCTCGACCGTGCTCATCGGCGAGAGGTCGATCATCAAGCCTCCCTCGCAGACGCAGTTGCCGGCGATGTTGTGGCCGCCCCCACGCACGGCGACCTCGAGGCCCTGGTCGCGGGCGAACCGGATGGCCGCCACGACGTCATCGGCCCCTTTGCAGCCGGCGATCAGGGCGGGACGCCGGTCGATCATCCCGTTCCAGGGCGCGCGTGCCTCGTCGTAGCCCGGATCGTCCGGGGTCATGACCTCTCCCCGAAGCCGCTCGCCCAGGTCCGTGATGGCGTCGCTTCCGACCGTGATCATGTCTTCGTCCGTCGTCCTGAACTGTGATTCCGGCATGCTTGTCTCCCGGCTCGAGAAATCATGGTGGTGAAAAAGGGTGCCAGCGATGATCGGGTGGCTGGCTGGTTACTCCGCGGGCTGGATGTTCTGATTGGCACGAAACAGGTTGCCCGGGTCGACGTGCGCCTTGATGCGGGCCAGCCGCTCGTAGTTCTCACCGTAGCTCGCGCGCACCCGCTCGGGGGCCTCTTCCATCGTCATGTTCACGTAGGCTCCGCCTGCCGAGTAGGGATGCAGCGCCTCCCAGTAGTCGACCGCGAAGGATCGCAGCTCGTCGCCCCTGGCCGGGTCCGGGTCGACCCCGACGATGACCTGGGACCAGAGAGCGTCGCGATAGCTGAAGGCCGTGTCGGTGGCGCCAACGTCGTGTACCGCGCCGTCCACCGGATAGAGGTGCATGGTCGAGTGCAGCGTGGGACGCCGCCCGCCGAATTCGACATGGCGCTCGATCGCCTCGTCGGAAAGCTCGCGCACGAAGTCGTGGCGCCAGTACCACTGGAGGCCCGGGCAGTACATCTCGTCGAATGCCCGCTGAAGATCGGGGTACGGCATCTCCTGGACGCCATAGAGGATGGGCGGCCCGAATTCCTGAATGGGCGCGAAGGCTTCCCTGGCCTTGTCGGGCGGGCCTGCGTAGCACCAGGTGGAGAAAGCAACCTTGCGAAGGTGCAACTCCTCGGGGAACGGCGGCGCGGGGGGCACGGTGTGGAGCCCCAGCCAGCCGTTGAGCTCGCGCCGGGCGTTGGGCAGGAACTCCCGATACCAGCGCATGACCGCGGCCATGGACTCGATGGGCCACAACACCACACCGCCCACGATGGTTCCGACTGGATGCAGCCGGAACCGGAACGATGTGACGATACCGAAGTTGCCACCACCGCCACGGATCGCCCAAAACAGGTCGGGATTCTCGACATCGCTGGCGGTCACGATCTCGCCGCTGGCCAGCACGACCTCGGCGGCCAGCAGGTTGTCGATCGTCAGCCCATGCTTGCGGGTCAGGTAACCGTGCCCGCCCCCGAGCGTGAGACCGCCAACGCCGGTTGTCGAGACGATCCCGCTCACCGTGGCCAGGCCGTATCCGTGGGTCGCCGAGTCCACCTCCCCCCATGTGCAGCCGCCCCCCACCAGCGCCGTGCGGGCGCCTTCATCTATCTGGATGGACTTGAGCAGGGAGAGATCGACGACCACGCCGTCATCCACGACACCGAACCCCGGGCCGCTGTGGCCCCCGCCCCGAACGGCCAGGGGGAGGTCGTGCTCGGCAGCGAAACTCACGGCGCGGGCGACGTCATCGGTGTTCGAGGGCCGGACGATCAGCGCGGGCCGGCGATCGATCATCGCGTTGTAGACCGTTCGGGCTTCCTGATAGTCGGGGTCTTCCGAAGCTATGAGGATTCCCCCGAACGATGGTCCGAGCTCGCCTCGAGCCGCCTCATGCACTGCCGAGCTGATGTCGCCTCCTTGCGGTTCCCGCAGCCCTCGTCCTGCGCGGGCTGTCGTCCATCTCCACTAGCTCCAGGCGACGTCGAACAGCCGCACCGGCTCCGGAAAGCCCTTCAGCGGGACATCACCCAGGTCCACGAACTTGAAGGCCTTCCCGATGCACAGATCCCGGACGACCGAGGGGACCAGGATCCGCTCGGGATCGGCATGGTCGCAGGCTCGTCGGGCCAGCTGCACCGCCGCCCCGAAGAAGTCGTGATTCTCCTCGACGGGCTCCCCGGCGCTGATACCGATCCGCACCTTGACCGGGTGCGCCGCATCGTGCTGGTTGTGGGCAGCCAGCGCCCGTTGGATGGCCATCGACGCCTCGATCGCCGCCGAGGGCGATACGAAGGAGGCCATGATCCCGTCGCCGGTGTGCTTGACCTCGCGACCCCTTCGCGCGGCGATCTCACGCCTGACGATGGTGTCGTGAACGCGGAGCACGCCCATGGCCGCCTCGTCTCCCAGGTCCTGGGTCAGCTCGGTGGACCCGGCCAGGTCGGTGAAGAGGATGATCCGGTAGCCGGGGTCGAGACCTCCATGATTCCACAGCGCGGTGCCGATGGGGGACTCTGTCTGGCCGCCGAGAAACGCCTCGACCAGGTTGGACTCGACCTCGATGATCTGGTCGGGTTCGAGTCCGTGGGCCTCCTTATGAACCGCGACACAGGCTTCCTTGCTCGGACCCTCAACCAGGCAGCAGACGGTCTTCGAATCCGGATTGACCCAGTACTTGAGATACTTGACGCCGTGCTTTCCCTGGGCTTCCAGATCGCTGAGGTGGGCCTTCTCGATCTCCTCGGGGGTCGCACCCAGGTCTCGGTGGACATCCATGTAGAGCGTCATTCGGAAAGACTCCTCTGATGGATCGTTACGCCAGCGTCTATCGGGATGCAGCCGATCGACGAACCAGAATGCAGAGCGAGTAGTATAGTCCGCAGCTTAGGGCGTGTCAGGGCAAAGGTGGGACCCGGGTCGCGCCCGCCTGCGCGAAAGCGACCCAGGCATCTGTCAGGATGCTTACGAGCGATTACTCGAACCGCGGCGTGTACCTGTCCAGCGTGGAGTACGGATCCGGCCACGGAAGCTCCCAGTCGAGCCGCCACGCCGCGTTGCGCGTCCAGTAGGGATCCCACAGATGCGCCCTGGCCATGGCGCACAGGTCGGCCCGTCCGGCGGCCAGGATCGTGTTGACGTCCATGTACGAGGAGATGTTGCCGACCGCCATGGTGGGGACCCCCACCTCGTGGCGGATCCGGTCGCTGAACGGGGTCTGGAACTGGCGGCCGTACTCGGGCTTCGCGTGCGGCACGGTCTGGCCCGCCGAGACGTCCACGATGTCCACCCCGTGCTCCACGAGGATCCGAGCCACTTCGACCGACTCCTCGATCGTCTGGCCGCCCGGGATCCAGTCCACGGCGGAGATTCTTACCGACAGGGGCTTCCCGGCCCACACCTCACGCACGGCGTCCAGGACCTCCAGCGGAAACCGGAGACGGTTCGCGAGCAGGCCACCGTACTCGTCCGTGCGCTGGTTGGTGGCCGGCGAGATGAACGAGGCCAGCAGGTACCCGTGGGCCATGTGGACCTCGAGGAGATCGAACCCCGCCTGGTCCGCCATCCCAGCCGCCCGCACGTAGTCGGCGACGACCTGCTCCATGTCCTCGCGGGTCATCGGCCGCGGGATCTGGCTGTGGGGGTAGTACGGGATGGGCGAGGGAGCGACGATCTCCCAGTTGCCGGCCGGCAGCGGTTCGTCCATGCCGTCCCACGCCAGCCGGGTCGAGCCCTTCCGGCCGGCGTGCCCGAGCTGGATCCCGATCGCCGCCCAGGAGTGCTGGTGGACGAAGTCGACGATCCGCCGCCAGCCCTCGACGTGATCGGGGTGGTAGAGACCGGCGCAGCCAGGCGAGATCCGGCCTTCGGCCGAGACGTCGGTCATCTCGGCCATCACCAGCCCGGCCCCGCCGACGGCGCGGCTCCCCAGGTGGACGAAGTGCCAGTCGTCGGGCATGCCGTCCCCGGCCGAGTACTGGCACATCGCCGAAACGACGACGCGGTTCCTGAGGAGCAGGCCGCCGATTCGGTAGGGGGTGAAGAGAGGCGGTGGCGGGGGATCCAGCGGGACCGGCTCGCCGCTCTGCTCGGCCGCCCGCTCGGCGAACCAGCGGTCGACACGCCGGGTGAAGTCTGGATCACGGGTCTTCATGTCCTCGTGGGTGATCCGCAGCGACCGGGTGAGGAGGTTGAAGGCGAACTGGATCGGCTCGGTTTCCATGTAGCGCTCGGTGCCTTCGAACCACATGAGGCTCGCCCGGGCGGCCCGCTGGATGCTCTCGACGGGCGGCCGGCGCTCTTCTTCATAGGCGGCGAGCGCGGCCGGGACGTCGGTTCGCGCTTCGAGCGCCGCGGCAAGCGCGATGGCGTCCTCCATCGCCAGCTTGGTCCCCGACCCGACCGAGAAGTGGGCCGTGTGCGCGGCGTCCCCGATCAGGACGACGTTCCCGTGACTCCACGCACCGCATCTCACGGTGGGGAAGCTGCGCCAGACCGAGCGGTTGGCGATCAGCTCGTGGCCGTCGAGCTCCTCGTGGAAGAGCGCCTCGCAGAAGGCCAGGGTGTCCGCCTCGGAGCGGGCCTCGAGCCCGCTCCGAGCGAGGGTCCGGTCGGTGGTCTCCACGATGAAGGTCGAGCGATCTCTTGAGTATCGGTAAGCATGTATCCGCCAAAGGCCATTGGCATCGTACATAAAGTAAAACTTGAAGGCAGGGAAGGGGTGCGTCGTCCCCAGCCAGACGAACTTGTTGGGGCGCAGGTCGATGGTCGGGCGGAAGGCCTCCCGCCAGCGCTCGCGGACCGTGCTGTTGACGCCGTCCGCGCCCACCACCAGGTCGGCATCGGTGAGCTCCGCAGGATCCCCGACCTCGGTTTCGAAACGGAGCTCCGCGCCCAGCGCCTGGCAACGTCCGGTCAGGATCTCCAGCAGGGTCCGCCGCTCGAGCCCGCTGAAGCCGTGGCCGGTCGACGAGAGCACCTCGCCCTTGTAGTGGACGTCGATGTCGTCCCAGTGGAAGAACGCGCGCTCGATCGCCGCGAACGTCTCCGGGTCGGCGGCGGCCAGGTTTTCGAGCGTGGCGTCGGAAAAAACGACCCCGAAGCCGTAGGTGTCGTCGGGACGGTTCCGCTCGAGGACCGTGACTTCGTGGGATGGGTCGGCCTTCCTGAGGAGGATGGCGAGGTAGAGACCGGCCGGCCCGCCGCCAACGATGGTGATCCTCATCTGGACGGCTGATTGTCAGTTCGAGCTGGCGTGACGATCCTGTCCGCTACCCGAGAATCAGCGATTGCTACACGCATACCTTTCCTTCGCGCACGGCGTCATCGTACCAGCTCCGATCCTCGCAGCAGTCGCCCGAAACCTCGAGAGGCGACCACGGCAGCTTGAAGTCCACCTCCTTTGAAACGCTTGGCTGCAGGCTGACTTGAATGCTATCGCGCGCGTGGCAAATCGTCATGGCCTGAACCCAGATGTTCCCCGGGGGGATACGGGTTACTTTGTAGGCGCCGTCTTCATCCGTGACCGCTCCGCGGCTCGTCCCAAGAACCATGATCACAACGCCGGGGAGAGGGTTCCCGAGGTCGTCGACGACCTGACCGTGGATTGTCCCGGTCGCATGCCGAGATTGTTGACTCTCCGCAGCCTCTTGGGAAGCACAGGAGCCGGCCGCCCACAGCGCGGTCATGCCAACCAGACCTGACTTCCACATGACATGGCTGAATCTCGGCGTCACACGGTGGTCCTCATCTGTGTCCCGCTTCCTCGATCAGCTTCCCCGCGATCACCAGGTGCTGGATCTCGGTCGTCCCCTCGTAGATCCGGAGCGCGCGGATGGAACGATACAGCCGGTCCACCGGGTGCTCGGCGAGGACGCCGCGGCCGCCCAGGATCTGGACGGCGTCGTCGATGATCCGCTGCGCGGCCTCGGTGGCGAACGCCTTGGCCATGGCCGCCTCCACGGTCACCCGCTCGGCGCCGCCGTCCTTCTCCCAGGCCGCCCGATAGGTCAGGAGTCGCGCCGCGGCGAGGTCGGTCGCCATCCGGGCCAGCTTCTCCTGAACGAGCTGGAACTCGGCGAGCGGCTTCCCGAATTGCTGCCGCGCGCGGGCATGGCCGAGGGCCTCGTCGAACGCCCGGGCGGCCATCCCGCAGGCGGCCGCCGCGACGGTCGCCCGGAGACGATCCAGCGTGGCGAGGCCCAGCTTGAAGCCGGCCCCCTCTTCGCCGATCAGGGAGCCCGCCGGCACCCGGCACCCGTCGAAACGGATCGTACCCAGCGGATGCGGCGCGCTCAGGATCTGGGGCCCCTCGAAGACGAGCCCGTCGGCCTCACCGGGGACGACAAAGCACGAGATCCCCCGGCGGCCCTGCCCGGGGTCGGTCGAGGCGAAGACGGTGTAGAAGTCGGCGATCCCGGCGTTCGAGATGAACGTCTTGACGCCGTCCAGGACCCAGCCGTCGCCGTCCCGGCGCGCGGTCGTCCTGATCGACGCGACGTCGCTCCCCGCTTCGGGCTCGGTCATAGCGAACGCCGCCATCGCCTCGCCGCGCGCCATGGGGGGAAGCCAGCGCTCGCGGAGGTCTTCGGATCCGGCGAGCACGATCGGAGTCGATCCCAGGGCCTGGAGGGCGTAGACGGCGTCGGCCAGCGGCGAAGCGGCCGCCAGCGTTTCGCGGATCAGGCACAACGCGCGCAGATCCTGGTCGAGGATGGGCGCGAACCATTCGGCCTGGCCCAGCAGCGCGAGGATCTCGCGGGCCTGGACGCGGGCCGCGGCGTCGTCGGCCGGCTCGGGAAGAGAGGCCAGCGACTTCCGCGCGAAGTCGTTGATCCGGGCCGCCAGGTCGAGGTGGCGCTCGTCCAGGAAGACGCGGATCGTCGGGACGTGGGTCAAAGGCGCTCGGCTCGGGAGAAAAGGCTTCCGCTCGCGGTCGGAAACGATCGTCAACCTATCCGCAGGCAGTGGTGTCGGCTATGCTTGCCGGCGTACGCCATCTTCCGCACCAAGCGATGAAACAGATGGGATGGAAACTTTGACTGGTGAGCGCGAGCGGCACGGCCGTGGTCTGCGAGGATTAGCCGGCGGAATGGCGAGATACCGCCTTCCCTTCACCGTGCTCCTCACGCTGGCTGCGGGCATCGCCTGCAGCAAGGACGGCCCCACCGGCCCCGACGAGGACGTTCCGCGCGGGACGACCTTCCTGGACGTGACCTTCTGCCGCACCGGCGGCATCGACCTGAAGATCGATCTCTATTTCCCGGACCGCTCGGCGCCGCCCCAGGCGCCCGCCGCGCTCTTCCTGCACGGGGGCGGATGGGTCGGCGGAGACAAGAGCGAGAGCGGCTGGCTGCCGCGGATCCGGGAGCCGCTCCTCGAGCGGGGCTTCGTCGTGGCCTCGGCCAACTACCGGCTCGCTCCTTCCCATCCCTGGCCCGC
>JBOHRQ010000067.1:0-10683 GCA_050732875.1 Gemmatimonadota bacterium
GCTACTCCCACGGTGGCGCCGCCGCGATCTGGATGGCCGTCCGGCATCCGGAGATGGTGCGCAACCTGATCGTGATAGCCACCGGATTTGCACGCGAAGGCTGGTATCCGGAGACGCAGGAAGCCATAAGCGCCGTCGGCGCGTCCCTCGCCGAGCCAATGAAGGCGACACCGATCTTCGAGGGCTACGGCCATCCCGAGCAGTTCCCCCTGTTCCTCGACCGCATGGGCGAGTTGATTAGAAAAGACTGGGATTGGCGCGAGGAGATTCGCGCGCTGCAGATGCCGGTGCTGCTGATCTTCGCCGATCACGACTCCGTATCGATGCTGCACGTCGCCGAGTTCTTCGCGCTGTTCGGCGGCGGCATTCGCGAGCCGGGCGTGATCGATCCGCAGTTCTCGCGCGCACGGCTGGCGATCATTCCGGGCTATACGCACTACAATCTCGGCCAGGCCCCGGAGGTGGCGCAGGTGATCGAGAGGTTCCTCACGCAACCCACCTCGCCGGCCACCCAGTTCGAGCCGGAATAGTTTAGCGCTACAAGACCGCCGTCTACGGCATCGCGGGGCTGCTGAGCGCGGTCACCGCGCTCCTCCTGGTGGCCCGGCTCAACTCGGCCCAGCCGATCGCCGGCATCATGTACGAGCTGGACGCGATTGCCGCCGTGGTGATCGGCGGGACCAGCCTCATGGGCGGCTCCGGGTCGGTGATCGGGACCCTGATCGGCGCCCTCATCATGAGCGTCCTCCGCAACGGGCTCAACCTGCTCGGGCGATCGGCACGGTGATCATCGTCGCGGTCCTGGTCGCTCCGCCGCCGGGCCCGGCTTCCAACCGACGCACGAGGAGGGGCATGAACGGAAGGATCCGGACGCCGGCCATGCTGGGACTGGCCCTGACGCTCGCCACCGCCTGCAACCGCGGCAGCGGGACCGGCGCCGAGCCCACGGTGGCCCTGGTTCTCAAGACGCTCAACAACCCGTTCTTCATCGAGATGGCGGACGGCGCCCGCGCGGCCGCCGACAGCCTCGGGATCGAGCTCCTGGTCCAGGCGCCGGACCGGGAGATCGACGTCGAGAAGCAGATGCAGATCGTCGAGAACCTTCTCCACACTCGAGGAGCAGATGGACCAGTGGCGGAGCTACCTCCGCCGCCGGCAGGCGATCCACTCCGTAGACATAGCGGAGCTGGAAGACCACCTGCGCGAGCAAGTAGCGGTTCTGGTCGACGCGGGCCTCGCCACCGATGAGGCGTTCCTGAGACCCTGCCGGCCGCATGGACCCTCTTAGGCAAGGTGTAATCTCTGTGTTACAATGCCGCGTAGAGCGATATGCTACGGCTCGATCTGCCGATCCGGCCGCTCGGGAGGTTCGACCGCAGCGGTTCCAAATGGTGTCCGGTATGGCGACCCCAACGGGATAGAGACTCGAACGATATTCCGGCGGAGTTGGTGATCGACCTCAACTGCGGCCGCCCCACGGCCAAGCGGAGAGTCCGCAAGCACAGGGACGGGGGCGGCCGCCGGAAAGGTTCCAAGGGTAGCACGGCCTGAGGCCGAGAGCTCGGGCAGAGGTCAATCAATCAAATGATCTCACGGGGAAGATCTTCGAATCGAACCAGATTGCAGCGTTGGCCTGAAGCCGCGGGTAGGGGCGCCAGGTCAGGCCCCGAGGAGATCTTCAAGCTCGCAAGCTGGCGGTCGAACCCAGGTCGAAGTGCCGGACCCTACGGGCGTTCGGGCCGGGAGGTTTTCCTGGACCCGACTGTCCCACTCCCGCCGGCGGCATTAGCATTATGCTCCCGAAATTACGTCTCCGAGGAGGCACAACGATGACCGCAGGACGTCCCGATGCGCTCTTCGCCGCTGGGAATGCCGTCCTTGCCAGCAGCCCCGCCGACATCCTGATCGACGACGCTACCAACTCCCATGCGGGCTCCTTCGAGGATCTGACGCCGCCGATCGCCGCCTCTCGCGAGCTGTCGACGTTGCTCACGTTCGAAGCCGAGCCGGCCGTGCAGGCGGCGTAGGTCGGCGATGCGGGCCACCGTCATGTACGCCCCAGGAGACGTCCGCGTCGAGAACGTCTCCGACCCCGGCCTCGTCGCGGCGACCGACGCCCTTATCGCTGTCCATCGAGCGTCCATCTGCGGAAGCGATCTCTGGCCGTATCGGTCGATGGAGCCGGCCGAGGGCGGCCTCCCGATGGGTCACGAGGCGATCGGCCTCGTCGAGGCGATCGGCGCGGAGGTCCGCACGCTCAAGGTCGGCGACCTCGTCATCATGCCGTTCGCTTACTCCGATGGCACCTGCGGTTTCTGCCGTGAGGGACTGCACACGGCTTGCACTGCCGGCGGGTTCTTCGGGAGCGAGGAAGTGGGCGGAGCCCAGGCCGAAGCGGTGCGGGTTCCCCAAGCGGACGGAACGCTGTTCGTTCTCCCGGGCGGCGCGGACGACGCGCTCTTGCCGTCACTCCTTACGCTCTCCGACGTGATGGGCACGGGCCATCACGCAGCCGTCGTCGCCAGGGTCGGCGCCGGAAGGACGGTGGCCGTGGTCGGCGACGGCGCGGTCGGCTTATGCGGCGTGATCGCGGCCCGACGCCTCGGGGCCGAGCAGATCATCATGCTCGGCCGGCACGCCGAACGGGTCGCGCTCGCGCGCGAGTTCGGCGCCACAGACATCGTCAGCGAACGCGGCGACGAGGCGGTGGAGCGCGTGCGCGAGCTCACGGGCGGCTTCGGCGCCCATTCGGTCCTCGAGTGCGTGGGGACCGGCGAGGCCATGCTCACGGCGATCGGCATCGCCCGCCCGGGCGGCGCCATCGGCCGCGTCGGCGTTCCTCACTACGAAACGATCCCCGCGTCGGAGCCAGCCTTCTTTGCCAACCTCACCGTCGGCGGCGGTCCCGCGCCGGCGCGCGCGTACATCGAGGATCTTCTGCCCGACGTCCTCGAGGGCACGATTCAGCCCGGCCGGGTCTTCGACCGCGTCGTCGGCCTCGCCCAGGTTCCGGACGGCTACCGGGCGATGAACGAGCGCGAGGCGATCAAGGTGATGGTGAAGCCCTGAATGAGAAAAGCGATGCCTCACGTCAGCGTCAAGCTCCGGCCGGGGAAATCGGAGCAGCAGAAGGCCCGGCTCGTCGCGCCCGCCCGCGCCGAGGTCATGCCGCGCGACACGACGAGATGAAGCGGTCGCGCAGGTATCGTTTGCTCGCCATCGCCCTCGGGCTCGCGTTCCTCCCTGCCGCGCCCGTCGGCGCGCAGAACATCGCGATCATGCCGAACGGCTCACGACCCTCTGAGAGAGGCTCTGCCGACAACTTCACCGGCTCTGCGATCATCACCCCGCTGTTCTCGGCGACCGAGGCCACGCGCGCGATGGGCGCCCTTGTCACGTTCGAGCCTGGCGCCCGCACGGCATGGCACAGCCATCCCGCCGGCCAGGTCCTGATCGTGACGTCGGGCATGGGCTGGGTGCAGGAATGGGGGGGTGACAGACGTGAGATCGATCCGGGAGATGTCATCTGGACCCCGCCGGGGGTGAAGCACTGGCACGGCGCCACCGCCACGAACGGGATGAGCCATATCGCGATCCAGGAGATGGTCGAGGGGCGGGTCGTCGAATGGATGGAGCACGTCGGCGACGAACAGTACCATGGGGGCTAGGCATGGAGATCCGGCGAAGCGGCTCACGGGCCTCCGGCGGCGGCCCGGCCGAATGGTTCACCGGCGCCGTGCGCATCGACCCCCTGTTCCAGGCTTGCACCAAGCTCTTGACTCCCAACAGCGTTATTATTATAATGCGATACATGAAGCTTGCTCCTAGAGCCTAGTATTATGTCACGGAATATAACTAGCCTCAGCTCGGAAGAAGCCGACTTGCTCCTCTCTCTGGCGAGCGAGGACAAGAACATCTTCACCATCCAGGACGCGTATGGACAATGGAAGGACGATCCCAACACACCCTCTCGGCTGCACACTTTGGAAGCCAAAGGCTGGCTGGAGCGCTTGGAACGAGGCAAGTACCTCATCGTCCCGTTCGAGGCCGGACCCGAGCGGCAATGGACGGAGGACGCCTACGTCCTCGCGTCATACCTGATCCACCCCTCGGCCGTTGCCTACTGGTCCGCGCTCCATCACTGGAACATGACAGAGCAGGTGCCCCGCGTAACCTATGTGCAATCGACCTCCCGCAAATTCGCGCCCCGTAAGGAAGTGCTTGGCATTCCATTCCGGTTCGTAAAGGTGGCCTCGCGGAAGTTCTTTGGCCTGCACCGTCAGCACGTCGATCACAAGCGGTACTCCGTCACCGACCGGGAGAAGACGCTGATCGATTGCCTCGATCGTCCGGACCTGGCGGGCGGGATTCCGGAGGTATCCAAGGGGCTTCTCGCTCCCAGCTTTGATTGGAAGCGGATCGACGAATACCTGGAGCGCTTCGGCTCGGGGGCGGTCGTGAAGCGCTTGGGGTTCTTGGCCGATGCGATGCGAGTCGAAATTCCCGATCGTGAGGATCGTCTGGCGCGGTGGCAAAGCAGGCTGACTGCCGGCCTGAGCAAACTCGATCCATCGAGCCCACGACAACCGCATCGGATCGAAACCCGCTGGCGGGTCCAGGTGAACGTGGATGAGAAAGTGTTTCGGAGCAGAGCGTGATTTCCGATGCCGAGGTGCGCCGAGAAGCGCGGCGGGCGAGAGTTCAGCCCAGCGTCGTCGACTTGGATTACGTCCTCGGCTGGGCGCTCTGGGGGCTTGGGAGTCATGGCTACCTCCAGCCGAGACTGCTCTTCAAGGGTGGGACATGTCTCCACAAGTGCTACTTCCCCGGCTATCGATTCTCCGAGGATCTCGACTTTACCGCGACCGAGGAGATGGACTGGCAGCTGCTCGAGCAGGCGGTTGGAGAGACACTGGATCGCGTCACTACCGAGGTCGGGCTTGACTTCGGTGTTCAAGCACCTCGGGTCGAGATCCTGAAGGATGAACGCGATCGGGAGAGCTTACAGATGCGGCTCTACTACCGCGGTCCGCACCGGAGCGCCGCGTCCCCTCGAGCAATCCGGCTGGACGTGAGCGGGAGTGAAGCCGTCGTGTTCGAGCCGGTTCTGAGGCCCGTCGGCCACCCCTACAGCGACGCGGTTGAGATGGGAGAGCTCCTATGGCGATGCTATTCGCTGGAGGAGATGATGGCCGAGAAGGTGAGAGCTCTGATCGGCCAACGGAGATATGCGATCTCCCGCGACCTGTATGACATCTATGCCGTGCTTCCGAGCGGCATCGACGAAGACCGGATTCGCGCCGCCATGCCCGAAAAGCTGGCGACCAAGGACATCTCTGAGATCAACCCCGGCTTCGAACGGATGATGTCCCGGAAAGCGGAGTTCGAGACGGATTGGGATCGAAATTTGATGCCTCTACTGCCTTCGGGTGAGGTGCCCAAATTCGAGGAAGCTTGGTCAGCAGCAACCGGGTTCGTAGGGCGCGTTCTGACGGAGGAGCAACAAGGATGAAGCAGATTGAGCCTACACGCGCGGTCGGGTACGTCCGGGTCTCGACGGATGAGCAGGTCCAGGGGTTTTCCCTGGAGGGGCAGGCCGAACGGATCCGGTCCTATGCCGAGAGCCAGGATTACTCGCTGGAATGCATCTATCGGGACGACGGGTACTCGGCCAAGGACCTGAACCGCCCGGATATCCAGCGCCTCCTGGCGGACGTCGCCTCGGGTTCGGTCGACGTCGTCCTGGTTTACAAGCTCGATCGATTGAGCCGTCGGCTGCGGGACCTGACCGAGGTTCTGGATCTGCTGACGAAGCACGGGACGAGGTTCGAGTCGGTCACCGAGCCTTTCGAGACGAAGTCCGCTCCTGGGCGGCTGATGCTAAACGTCCTCGGCGGTTTTGCTCAGTTCGAGCGCGAGGTTAACGGGGAACGCGTGCTCCTGGCGATGGAGCGGCGCTTTCGGGAAGGCAAGTGGATGGTTCAGCCGCCCTACGGCTACCGGATGGTGGACGGGCTACTTGTTGTAGAGCCGGCCGAGGCGATGGCGGTCCGGCGGCTCTTCACGCGCTACCTGGGAGACGGGCTCGGGGTCAAGGACTTGGCTCGGGAGATGAACGCCGAGGGGCACCGGACGCGGAGGGGCGGGCCGTGGCGACCATCTTCGCTGCACCGGTTGCTCACGAACCGCGCGTACCTGGGGCGGGTGGTCTGGCGCGGCCAGGAACGAGCGGGAACGCATGAACCTCTCGTGGGGGAAGATCTTTTCGAGGCGGTCCAGCAGAAGCTCCGGGCGCGGCGGCAGTCTCCGCCCCGGCGACTGGCGTCAGAGAACCTCCTGGTCGGGCTCGCGCGCTGCGGGCGCTGTGGAGCGTCCATGTTCGTCCAGCGACCCGGCAACGCCGCCAAGCGTCACTATCGCTACTACGCCTGCGCCAACCGGGTACAGGATCGCTCGTGCGGCCAGCCCTACATCCCCGCCGGTCGGCTGGAAGGGGCGGTGATCGGCAAGCTCGTAGAGCTCGCCGATCACCCCACGCGCATCCGGCCGTTCCTGAGCCGCGAGATCCGTCAACGGCGAGTCGGGAGACAGGAGCTCGAGCGTCGCGTCAAGGCGCTCGACCACGAGATCGCCCACCTGGAGACCCACCAGCGCGAGATGGTGGAGTGGCTGGCCGAGACCCTGCCGGGAAAAGCGGCGGCCCGCAAGCTCAACGAGAAGATCGAAGCCGTGGAGCAGCAGAAGAACGCGCTTGCCGAGGAGCGGGCGACCCTTCGGGGTCGGCTCGCCGCCGGCGATCTCGCCAGCGTCACGGCCGAGTCCGTGGCCGGGCACCTGGCCCGCTTCGGCGACTACTTCGAGCGCTTCAACGCCGGCCAGCGCAAGGAGCTAATGGAGGCCGTCGTCCAGACAGTCACGGTAGAGGGGCCGGCCCGGGCGCGGGTCCGGTTCAGCCTGCCCACGGCACCGCTGGCGCGTTTCGACCAGTCACTCGACGGCGACCTCGAAGCCGGTTCAAAGTACAGGGTGAGATGGCGACCCCAACGGGATTCGAACCCGTGTTGCCACCTTGAAAGGGTGGAGTCCTAGGCCTCTAGACGATGGGGTCGCGTCTTGGGCAGGCCAGGAAAAGCTAGATCCCGGGACCGCGGGGCGTCAAACCGGAAAGCGCGGCGTACCCCCGCGTGGCGCCGGTTGGCCGCACCGAAGCCTCGGTGGCTCCCCGAACCGCTCATGCTATGTTGCCCCACCTTCATGCAACCTACAGACACCTAGTCGAAAGGAACCTCGATGAAGCGGCAACCGTCCTCCCTGCCGGCCGTTCTGATCGGGCTTCTCATCTGGGCCACCCCACTATCCGCCCAATCCCCGCCCAAGCTCTATGTCTTCGATTGCGGCCGGATCCAGTTCGACAGCATCGCCGTTTTCGGCATCCAGGACAACGAGACCGACGTCCGCGAGCTGATCGTGCCGTGCTTCGTGATCGAGCACGAGAAGGGTCGCCTGCTCTGGAACGCGGGTCTTTCCTCCTCGCTCGCGGAGACGGAGGGATGGCAGGAAAAGGACGGAGCCCGCGCGCGACTCGACCGGACGCTCCCCGAGCAGCTCGCGGATCTGGGTCTCGGCATGGACGACTTCGATTACGCATCCTTCTCGCACATGCACTTCGACCACGTCGGCGCCGCCAATGAGCTGGAAGGGGCGACCATCATCATGCAGAAGGCCGAGTACGACGCCGCATTCGCGGACAGCGTGACCGTGCCGGGCTTCGTTCCCGCGTCCTACGCAGGACTCCAGGACGAGGAGTTCCTGATCATCGAGGGCGATCACGACGTCTTCGGCGATGGCACCGTCCGCATCATCTCGACCCCCGGGCACACGCCAGGCCACCAGTCGCTCTTCATCGACCTCCCCCGGACCGGGCCGGTCGTCCTGTCGGGGGATCTCTACCACTTCCGCCTGAGCCGGGAAGATCGGCGGGTGCCGGGCTTCAACGTCGACCCCGAGGCGACCCTCGCCTCGATGGACCGGCTGGAGAACCTGGTCGAGGAGACGGGTGCCGAGCTCTGGATCGAGCATGAGCTGGCCCACTTCGACCAGCTCGAGAAGGCACCCGGGTCCTACGAGTAACCACGCGCCGACAGGCCGATGAACGAACAGTCCCACGCCATCGGTCGGAGCGGCCGCTGGATCGTGCCCATGCGGCCCCGCTCCCCCGACGAGGAGCACCGGGCCTCGACGCCGCTCGAGCTCTTCTTCGACCTCGTGTTCGTGGTGGCGATCGCCCAGGCGGGCAGCCGGCTTCACCACGCCGTCGCGGCAGCTCACGTCGCTGAAGGCATCCTCAGCTATGCCATGGTGTTCTTCGCCATCTGGTGGGCGTGGATGAACTTCACCTGGTTCGCGTCGGCGTACGACACGGACGATATCCCCTACCGCGTGGCCACGCTCGTCCAGATCACGGGCTCGCTGATCATCGCGGCCGGCGTCCCCCGGGCCTTCGAGGCGCACGACTTCTCGATCGTCATCTTCGGCTACGTCGTCATGCGCCTGGCGCTGGTCGAGCAGTGGCTCAGGGCGGCCCGTTCCGATCCACCCCGGCGTGGCTGCGCACACCGATACGCCCTGGGAGTCAGCACCTGTCAGGCGGGATGGGTGGCCCTCCTATTCGCTCCCTCGGATTGGGCAATGGTCGGGTTCGTCACGCTCGTGATCGCCGAGCTCCTCGTCCCCGCGTGGGCGGAGAGAGCGTGCGCCACGACCTGGCACCCCGGTCACATCGCCGAACGCTACGGCCTGTTCACGATCATCGTCCTGGGCGAGTCCATCCTGGCCGCTTCGATCGCGATCCAGTCGGTGATCCAGGCCGGGGACCTGACGAGCGACGTGACGGCGATCATCGTGGGCGGGCTCCTGATCGTCTTCTCGATGTGGTGGCTCTATTTCGATCACCCGATGGAGGGGCTTCTGACCTCACTCCCGAGGGCATTCCTCTGGGGCTACGGCCATTATGCGATCTTCGCCGCGGCGACCGCGGTGGGGGCGGGGCTGGGGGTCGCCGTGGATCACGCGACGGGGCACGCGACGATCGGGCCATTCGGCGCCGGCGCCGCGGTCGCGGTCCCGGTGGCGATCTACCTCCTGGGCCTCTGGCTGCTCCACTTGCGGCTCGAGGAGATTTCCTCGGCCGGCGCCGGCCTGACCCCGCTCGTCGCTCTCCTCGTCCTCCTCACCCCCTGGACCGGCCAGGCAGTGCTCCTGACGGGCTTCCTCGTGGCCGGGCTCCTTACGGTCAAGCTGGTGATGCGCTATCGCTAGCCCTGGCGGTCCTCTCGGACCGTGCCGCCGATCACCAGGGCCGAAGAGATGATGAGCAGGTTCTTGATGATGTACTGGCCCTCCAGCGTGGGGGGTACGGGACTCCGCCCGGCTGGAAAGTCACCCCGGGGAGAAACACGAGCGGCAGGAAGGTGCCCACCATCTGCAGGGCGAGGAGCGCGATGGCCACGCGGATCGTGCGGCGATGGAGAAAGGTGAGGCCGATCGCGACCTCCCACCATCCGATCACCGAGAGCCAGGTATCAGCGGTGAAGACGGGCATCCAATCGACCGTGGCTCTCACGACCGAAGCCGCGGGGGAGAGGCCCAAGGGCTTCAGGATGCCGAACCAGACGAAGATCACGACCAGGGATACGCGCAGGGCCGGAATGCCCCACCGGCGCATGAAGCCGGATATGCGACGATCGAGCCGGTCGAGTTCCAGCGATAGATCGCCTGGTTCCATACGGCGGTCCCGCTATCTCGCTTCCGGCTCCGCGAACACGAACCGGCTCAGGAAGGCCCTCGCGAACGCCGATTTCTGCACCTCGGCGCCGTCCAGAGGGTTCTCCCACCGCAGCCCCTCGCCATTGGCGAGCAGGATGAGGGTCAGGCCGCGCTCCGGCACCTTCAGATAGAGCGCCGAGAACCCGGCCTCCTCGTCCCGGCCGGAGTGCCAGATCAACCGCTCTCCATGGTACTCCTGGACATACCAGCCGAACGCGTAGGGAAGCACGCTGCCCTCGGACGTCACCGCCGGCGTGAACAGCTTCTCCATCACCGCCCTCGAGGCGAGCGCGCCGGTATCGAGCGCGATGTCGTAGCGGGCGAGATCCTCCACCGTCGAGACGATACCGGCGCCGCCCGCTAGCTCACGCTCGGGCCGCGGTCGGCGCACGTACTCGCCATCCTCGATCCCATACCCCTGCGCCATGTCGAAGAAGACGAGCGCCTTCTCCGTCTGCCACTGGCTCGACATCGTCCGTTTCATGCCAGCCGGCTCCAGGATCCGCTCCTCGACGAGCTGGGCGAGCCTGTTCTGTCGTCCCTCGACGCTCCGGACCGAGCCGCCGTAGACGTGCTCCATGTACCGGGAGAGCCGCGAATACATGAAGGGGTTGTAGAAGAATCGGGTCCCCGGCTCGCCGTTCACGGTGTGGTGGAGAATGTGGCGGATCGTGATCGGCGCGTCGCAGCGCAGATCCCTGCCGAAGACGATCCCGGAGCGGGAGAACCAGTCGCAGAATGCGTCCCATTCGGGCACATCGTTGATGCGGTCGTCCAGGCTGATCTCGCCGGCGGCCTCGAGCTGGAGGAAGAGGGGGCCCAGGAAGGTCTTGGTGACCGAGGCGATCCAGAACGGGG
>JBOHRQ010000068.1:0-10607 GCA_050732875.1 Gemmatimonadota bacterium
CTACCGTCACTTCGCCCCCCTCGTCGAGGCCTGCGTCCGGCACGGCCGGCGATTCCCGGGGGTTCTATTCCTCTCGCCTTCGATTCCCCCGCGCAGTCTGGAGGCCCACGTTCAGGCGATCGAGCGGTGGATTCAAGAGGCCCCGACGGACAGGAACGCGATCGAGAACACGTACGCACGGTTGCGATGAGTGTTGATGGAGGACCTCAACCCGTCTCCAGAAACGCGTCGATCGCCGCCGTCAGCTCGCGGCATTCCTCGACCGTGTGGTCCCCCATGTGGCCGATCCGGAAGGTCTGGTCCTTGAGCGGCCCGTAGCCGTTGGAGACGATCCAGTCAACGGTCCGGGCGAGATGCTCGTTCAGAGCCCAGATGTCGATCCCGAGCGTGTTGACGACCGCCGTGACCGAGTCCGACCGGTACCCCTCGGTCGCCAGGAGGTCGAAGCGCTCGAGCGCCCAGCTTCGCACGTGGTCGGCCATCGCGCGGTGGCGGGCGAAGCGGGCGGGGAGCCCCTCCGCCAGTATCCGGTCGAGCTGGAGATCGAGCGCGAAGAGGAGGGTCACGGCCGGCGTGGTCGGGGTCTGCCACCGCTCCAGGTACTTCTCGTAGACCAGGAAGTCGAAGTACCAGCCGCGGCCGGGGATCTGGGCGGCGCGGTCGAGCGCTCGGTCCGAGACCGCGGCGAAGGCGAGCCCGGGCGGGAGCGCCAGGCACTTCTGCCCGCCCGTCAGGCAGACGTCCAGCCCCCAGCGGTCGACCGGGACGTCGATCCCCCCGAGCGACGACACCGCGTCGACCAGAAGGAGGATCGGCTCGCCGCGCGTCTCCTCGTGGGAGCGGACCACCTCGGCGATCTCTCCGACCGGGCTCGTGACGGCGGTCGACGTCTCGTTGTGGACGACCGTGACGGCGTCGAACGGGCTCCCGTTCCGGGACCCTTTGTCGAGCGCCTCGTCGACGTGGTCGGCCGTGATCGGCTCGCCCCACTCGACCTCGAGCCGCGCCAGGGCCTTGCCGTTCGCCTCGACCACCTCGGCCCAGCGCTGGCTGAAGGCGCCGTTGACGCAGCAGAGGGCGTGGTCTTTGATGCAGGAGCGGGCCGCGGCCTCGAAGAGCCCGGTCGCCGAGGAGGTCGAGATGAAGACTCGCTGCTCGGCCTGGAAGACCTGCCGGAGGCGGGGCTGGATGGACTTCATGAGCGCCGCGATCTCGGGCCCCCGATGGCCGATCAGGCGCCGGGCCTGGGCTTCGAGGACCTCTTCGGCGACCATGGTGGGGCCGGGGAGGAAGAGGCGCGGGGGCTTCCGGGGCCTGGTCATGGGGGCGGGAGTATGGGCGGCGGCGGGGAGACCCGCAAGCGGTCAGCGCGCGGCCGCGCCGACCGGGGGGGGCTCTCTCGTGGAGCGGTGTTCAATTCGAATGGCGCACGCCGGCAGGAGTGAACCGAAGTCGCTCGCGTCAATCGTCAACGCGATTCACGAATCAGCTCAGCACAAGAAAGGAAGCCTCTTTGTCGTCAACGAATTTCCCGATCTCGTCTCGGCGCATCCTTGAGCGCGTCGACGAGTCGAAACGAGAGGTTCGCATCAAGGAGGAGCCTCACTCAGGAGGGCTCGACACGAGTCTTCTCTCCCGATCGGCGGCAAAAGCAAGCGCGGCGCGGATGTCCTCTGGCTCGAGATCAGGGAAATCCCGAAGGATTTCCTTCTCGCTCATCCCGGAAGCGAGATATTCCAGTACGTCGTACACCGTGATGCGCAGCCCGCGGATGCAGGGCTTTCCCCCGCGTTTCCCCGGCTCAATCGTGATCCGATCCCTGTAGTCCATGGACTCAGGATACTGTGACCCGTCTGGAAAGGTCAATGAGATTCCGCCTCCGCCTCTCTCATCTCCCCAGATAGTCCGCCGGGCGTAGCAAGAGGCCCAGGACGATCGGGAACAAGCGCCACCCGATCCTCGTAGTCTTTACGTGTGGCAGAGAGGCGGCCCGACCCCGGAAATGGTTCCGGGAAGCCGCTCCATAGGGAAGGAGATTCGAGATGCGTGCCCTGATCGGCACAGTCGTTCTTTCAGCCATCGGCCTGGTCGCGCCCCTGTCGGCCCACGCCCAGGCGGACAACGTCGCAATCGTCTCCGCGGCCGGCGTCACGATCGAGGTCGATCCCGAGGCCTGGCGGGGCGAGCCCGCGAGATTCGACAAGGTCCTTCCCGTCCTGGTCCGGATCGAAAACGATGGCGACACGCCGCTCCGGATCCGGTACGAGGACTTCGCCCTGGTCACGGAGTCGGGCGAGCGGGTCCCCGCGACCTCGCCCTACGACATCGAAGGGACGGAGAGCGTCCTGATCGAGGATCGCTACAATGCGTACGACCCGTACGACTTCGGATACCGGTATCGCCTCGTCCGGATCGGACCGTACGGCCGGCTCGCCTACATCCGGGTGCCGTACCGGTCGTTCGACGATTTCAGCCGCTTCCGGCGGGTCGAGCTGCCGACGTCCGACATGGTGTCGCGCGCGCTGGCCGAGGAGGTCGTGGAGCCGGGCGACCGCGTGACGGGGTTCGTCTACTTCATCGACGACGACAAACGCGTGGACCTCGACCACGCCGGCCGGGTGGAGTTCCGGGCCGAGCTCGTGAACGCCGAGACCCGGCAGCCGATCGACACGGTCGCGGTCCCGCTCCTGGCTTCGAGCGACCATCTCGAGGTCGCCGATCGGGCCCGATAGAAGCTGCAACCGTCGCGGGGGAGGCGGGACCGTCTCCCCCGCTCGCCGGGGGGGTGGCGCTTGGGCCCGCGCTAACGTCGCCGGGTTCGTGAGACCGACCGGCCTCCTCACCCTCCGCTTTTCCGCCGACGACCTGGAACGGGAGTTCCGCGCCGAGTACGCGCGCTCGGCGATCCGGCCCGCGCGTACGATCACGATCCTCATCATCGCCATCTATATCGGATATGTCCCGCTCGACCTCTGGACCGGCAGCGTGGTCACCAACCTGCCGGTTCGAGTCTCCGTCACCATCGTCATGAGCGCGATCCTGGCCCTCACCTGGCATCCCCTCTTCGCACGGGCGCACTCCTGGATCCTGTCGATCGGCGCGTTGACCACCGCGGGCGGGATCTTCGTCATGATGGCGCTGACGCCTCAGCACCAGGCCGCCTACTATCCGGGCATGACCAGCCCGGCCATTTCCATGTCATGTAAAACTCAAGTATTATTTGAGTTATGCATGACGTAGATACGCATGACACAGAACCCGACAGAACATGCCTCATCCAAGTCGCCAACCGCCAGCAGGGATACTTCACGGCGGCCCAGCCGAAGGCGTGCGGATACAGCTACGCCCTCCTTTCCCACCACGCCTCCCGCGGGAACTTCGTTCGCCTCCTTCAAGGGGTCTATCGCCTCTCCGAATTTCCCCCCGTCCCCCGTGAGGAGGTCGTCGTGGCCTGGCTAGCCGCCGGCCCGGATGATGCGGTGGTCTCTCATGAGAGCGCCCTGGAGATGCTGGAGCTCTCCGATATCATCCCCCGCTCCGTCCACATCACTCTCCCGAGATCGAAGCGCTGGTATCAGGCTCCGAATGGCGTGACCGTCCACACCACGAGTCGTCAGGTGGATGACGTCGTGGTGCGACAGGGGATCCGCCTCACCGGCCCCGCCCGCTCGATCGTCGATTCCGCCGAATGGGGGTCCGCACCCGAGCAAGTCGAGATGGCCGTGCGCCAGGCGATGGCTCGAGGGATCACGACGGAGAGGGAGCTCCTTCGCCAGGCCAGGGAGCGGGGTGAGAGAGTGAGGCGGCTTGTCGAGAACGCCGTCGAGTCCGACGAGGGGGGCGAGTAACGATGAGATACGTAACAGCCAGCGCCTTCCGAGCAGCCCTTGAAGAGCGCCTCAAGACCTACGCCAAGGAACACGATGTTCCCATCGTGCGTCTCCGCAAGACGGTTACCTTCGACCGGCTTCTGGCGCGTCTGACGGCAGACTCTCCAGGCCGCTGGATCCGATGGTTATCAGTTCCGCGGGAATGCGCGTACCTCGGATGACCGGCTTGCCCAGCCTGACGCCGGGATCGATGGTGATTCTGTCGTCGAACGTAATGGTCATTGATCCGTGCCAGGGGTTATCCTCCTCACTCCGGGAGGCTCTTCACCAGCCGCTCCCGGAAACCAAGGATGGTCAGCCCGACGACTTGCCGTTTCTGCTCGTCGTAGCGGGCCACGAGGCCATCTCCCAGATCAAGGCTGATGGCGGGCTGGGGCGCCCCCATGGATAGGTAGAGCACGTCGGCCTCTTCATCGTATTCCCAGGTGATGGAATCGGGCTTCTCGAGGATCTTCAAAGTTTCCATACGACGCGTCTCCTTGGGGAAGGCTCGTTCGTAAGATAGGCCGTCAGCACAAAGCCGTCCTGATCGCTGACCTCGCGGTACGCGACGACAAGGTACTTCCCCATCAGCGGTGTGTCCGGGTACCGCCGGATAGCCAGGAGTTCGCCTCTGTCGCCTTGCTGAACCATGTCAGGCTGGAAAGCGGTCTCGAGAATCCGCTCCAACTGGTCTGACATCTCCGGGTGGCGTGTCCGAACGTGGTTCCAACGTTCCCCGGTCAGGCGAAGTGGAACGTTGTTCACGGACCGAACGATCACCATCCGTCACCCTGGCCGGAGCGGGATTCGTCTCTTCGGAGGGTCATGCGGTGAACCCATAGCACGAGTCGGTGCGTGATCTGCGGCTGCCACGGAGCCGCCTTCACGCTGGTGCCCGACGGGTGCATCGTGTGCCCCTGCCCCACCTGTGTGGTGGCCCGGATCGACCGGATCGAGACCGAGCTCCACGAGATCCCCTTGAGCCTTCCTCTCGGCCTGCGGATCCTGCGAGCGGAAGCGCGGGGAGAAGCCGAGGGTCAGCGAGGCGAGACGGCTCGTGGTGAACCTTTTGGGGACGGTCAGGCGAACGCGATCTCGACGCCGTCGGCGCCGCGCAGTTCTCCCACGCGCCGGGCTTCCTCCTCCAGCTCTTAGCGCGCCAGGCGGCCGAGCTTCTCGACCGTGATCTCCGCCTTCTTCCCCTTCTTCTTGACCCGCCACAAGCCGGCCAGGGTTCCGTCCTTCAGGATCGCGCCGGGGCTCGCCACCGGCCGGAAGAGGCGCTTCCGGAGCTTGGGGGCGGGGGCGAGCAGCGCCCGGTTGGGCTTCTGGAGATAGGGATCGCCGGGCGGGATCAGGCGGATTCCTTCCGCTTCGGGGGGCGATTCAAGGGCGTCCACGTCCTCGCTCAGGAGCCACGCCTTGCCCTTGCCGACCCGCACCTCGGCGAGGTCGTCCGCGACCTCGTCCCATAGGCGCTGGGCGTGGGACTTGGCGAGCCCCGCCCACTCGGCGAAGTCACCGGACGTGGCCGGCCCGTAGAAGTGGAGGAAGCGGAGCACGGCCTCGCTCGCGGCCGGCGACCGGCCCGGCTTGCCCATGGTGTAGCGGCGCTCGGAGTCGAGCCGGGCCCCCGCCTGGACCGTCGCATAGCGCCACAGCATCGGCGCGACGTGGTGGCTCTTGCAGCCCTTGCACCAGGGCATCAGATCGGCCTGGACGCGGTTTCTCAGCTCCTCGTGCAGCTCGTTCTTGTCGAGCGCGCGGCCGTGCGAGAGCGCATCCTTCGTGGCCTTCGCCACCTCGTCCAGCGCGTCGGTCGGGGCAAATCCCTTCTCGGCGGCGAGACGCTGGACCTGTGGACCGAGCTGCGCGGCGAGCTCATCGTCGTCCTTGGCGATCAGGGCCCGCCCGTAGAGTCCGTGGTCCCCGGGAGCGACCGCGTGGATGGCTCCGCGGACAATGTGGGCGACGACTAGGTCTCCCGAGTCGATCGCTCGGTCGTAAGCCTCGCGGGTGACCCCCTCGGCCCGCGCCGCCAGCGCCAGGAGCGCCGCGTCGCGGGCGAAGTCAGAGGCCGGGCAGGCTGCGGCTTCCGCGAGATCGCGGGCGGCCCGGACGGAGAGGCCGGAGCGGGCCAACCGGAAGGCGAGGACATTATCGGGGTCCACGGAGCGGCCCATTCAGAACGGATGAAAACGGCGCGGGCTGCTGAGTTTATGGCCGGGAATGCCGTAGGAAGTTGGCCAAGGGGCGCTCGGCCAGGTCAGCTGGACTCCCCCACGCTAACGAGTATGCGAGCGGTCTTCCGCGACCGGGGTCGAGGCCTGACAACGATCTCGACATCACGGTCCAGGGTGTTGAGGAACCGTGCAAGCCGCTCCAGGGAAAACCCCTCCAGTCGCCCATTGACCAGGTTGGATACTTTGGGCTGAGTGGTTTCCAATAGGTCGGCGGCTTCAGCTTGGGCGAGCTGACGTTCCTCGATGAGATCGGAAATGGTGCTGGCCAGCCGAGCCTTGGCCAGGAGCTCATCGGAGCCGGGCAGTCCGAGGTCTCCGAAAACATTGCCGGTGCCCTCGGTCACATCAGGCTTCCGGGGTCTAGGGGTCATCGACCTTTCCTCCACTTCTCGTGGTGGGCTCGTGCCGCTTCGTACCGCCGGTGAATCAACGCAATTTCATGTCTTGATCAACTTCAGGGTGGTAGGCGATTCTCATCCTTCCTCCTCAGGAACTGCAAGCTGTGAATTGGTTCGGGATTCACGATCCCCGCCTTCCCACCTTCGAACCGATCGCTGTCGCAATGTCTCTACGGGTCGCTCCCGCGGCCAGCATGGATCGCACCAGGAGATCCAAGGATACCGTCGGATCCGCCTTCTCCATCTTCGACACGCGCGATTGACTGGACCCGAGTCGCTTCGCGAGCTCTTCCTGGGAGAGCCCCGCGCGTGACCGCTGGCGTCGCACGGCGTCGCTCAATGCCAGCTTGAGCTCGATGTAGCGGCTCTCCTCGACCGAGAGACCAAGGAATTCCTCGGCGGTGCCGACCTTCCACCCCGCCTTCTCGAGTCTCGCCTGCTTCTTCCTCTTCACTGGCTCGCCCTTGTGATCTGGTCGTATCTCTTCAGCCGTCGCCTGCAGTTCCGGATGATCCGCTTGGGCGTCCTGGCGGTCTTCTTCGCGAAGACCTCCGTCAGAACAATCGCATCGGCGTCGATTCTGTAGATCATCCTCCAGGTGACACCCGCGTCCGGCACCCGGAGTTCGTGACATCTCTTGCCGATGCTGCTCATCGCCCTCGAATGCGGGGGCTCCAGCTTCTCTCCCCGTTGAAGGCGGCGCAGGAGAAATCCTGCCTCGAGCCTCGCGGCCCGGGAGAACGGAGGTGACTTTACCTCTCCGCTCAGCCAGACCAGCCGCTTGTCCGCATCGTGCGTCATGCAAATATGTCACTTCTGACATGCGCAGTAAAGAGGGGAGGGGCCGGGCGGTGGAACAAGCAGAAGACAGGCCAGGTGGCGCAACAGGAGGACGACTCGCTCCTCCATCGCTGGCCCGCGCGCTGAACGACAAAATGTCGCCAGATCCGCGCACCTGGTGTGGAGACTTCAGCGGGACGGTCAGGCGAAGGCGATCTCGACCCCGTCGGCGCCGCGCAACTCTCCCACGCGCCGGGCTTCCTCCTCGAGCTCTTTGCGCGCCAGACGGCCCAGCTTCTCGACCGTGATCTCGGCCTTCTTCCCCTTCGCCTTGACCCGCCAGAGCCCCACCAGACGGCCGTCCTTCAGGACCGCCCCCGGGCTCGCCACGGGCCGGAAGAGCCGCTTCCTGAGCGCCTGGTCCGGCGCGAGCAGCGGTCGGTTGGGCTTCTGGAGGTACGGATCGCCGGGCGGGATCAGGCGGACACCCTTCGCGGCGGGCGGCGATTTGAGCGCGTCCACGTCTTCGCTCAGGAGCCACGCCTTGTTCTTGTCGACCCGCACCTCGGCCAGCTCCCCCGCCACCTGGTCCCAAAGGCGCTGCGCGTGGGGCCTGGCGAGCCCGGCCCACTCGGCGAAGTCGCCGGGCTGGGCGGGCCCGTAGAAGCCGAGGAAGCGGCGGACGGCCTCGCTCGCGGCCGGCGTCCGGCCGGGCTTGCCCCGCGTGTAGCGGCGCTCGGAGTCGAGCCGGGCGCCCGCCGCGACCGCCCCAAAGCGCCACAGCATCGGAGCGACGTGGTGGCTCTTGCACCCCTTGCACCAGGGCATCAGGTCGGCGTGGACCCGCTCTCGCAGCTCCGCGTGCAGCTCGTTCTTGTCGAGCTTCCGGCCCTTCGCCAGCGCCTCCTTCGTGGCCGTCGCCACCTCCTCGAGGGCTTCGGTCGGTGCGAATCCCTTCTGGACGGCGAGACGCTTGACCTGCTGGCCGAGCTGCGCGGCGAGCTCGTCGTCGTCCCCCGCGATCAGGGCACGGCCGTAGAGCGCGTGGTCTTCGGGGGCGAGCGCGTGAATGGCGCCGCGGACGATGTGGGCGACGACCAGGTCGCCGGCGTCGACCGCGCGGTCGTAGGCCTCGCGGGAGACGCCCTCGGTCCGCGCGGCCAGCGCCAGGAGCGCCGCGTCGCGGGCAAAGTCCGAGGCCGGGCAGGCCGCCGCTTCCGCGAGGTTGCGGGCCGTGCGTGCGCCGAGCCCCGACCGGGCCAGGCGGAAGGCGAGGACCTGGTCGGGCGTCACGAGCCCTTCCTCTCCTCCTCCACCACGAGCTCCCGGACCCGCAGCCGGTCGACCTCCAGCTCGCCGATGGACAGCCGCTCGACGCGGGCGTCCTTCATCGCCAGCGATCGGATCGCGAGCCGGCCGACGGCCAGGGCGCCGATGGCGAGCGCACCGACGCTGACGACCGCCAGCGCGGTCGCGACCCGGGCGAAGGCGAGCTGGGACCCCGCGGCTGGGTAGACCACTTCCCGTCGGATCATCATTCCTCCCGAGGATCGGGTTATCGAGGCGATACGAGTGCGGCTTCCGCGAGGCGACCGCGCTCCAAGAGGCGCGGATCTCCGAGGCGATCGGCCCACGCGGCGAAGTCCGAGGCCGGTCCGCGCCACCGGAGATCTTCCACGTCGCCGAAGAGCGGAGCGTCGGTCCGGAGGGTCGCCAGATCCTTGAACAGGAGCGCCAGGGCGCGGCGTTCCCCCAGCACCTCGTCGGGGATACCTTCGATGCTGCCGTACCGGTTCAGCAGCCGCGCCGCGGTGATCGCGCCGATCCCCGGAAGGCCGGGATAGCCGTCCGCGGCGTCTCCCACCAGGGCGAGAAAGTCCGGGATCAGGGCGGGCTCCACGCCGAACTTCTCGCGCACGCCCGCCGCGTCTCGGACCGTCTGGCGCCGGCGGTCGACCTGAACCACGCGCTCCCCCTGGACACACTGCGCCAGGTCCTTGTCCGGCGTCCAGATGCAGACCCGCTGCACAGCGTCGTCGCCGGCGGCGATCCGGGCGGCGGACGCGAGCCCGTCGTCCGCTTCCAGCTCGATCATGGGCCAGACGGCGACCCCCATCGCGGCCAGGGCGTCCTCGAGCGGATGGAACTGCGCGAGGAGCGCGGGCTCGACGCCGTCCCCCGTCTTGTACCCCGCCCAGAGGCGGTTGCGGAAGGACTCGATGACATGGTCGGTCGCCACGCCGATGTGGGTGGCCCCCGTCTCCACCATCTGCAGAACGGTGTGCAGGACCCCGACCACGGCGCCGCAGGGCCGATCCCCGGCGTGGTTGGCGCGGCGCTGGCCGTAGAAGTGGCGGAAGAGCTCGTAGGTGCCGTCGAGGAGATGAACGATCATGCGGGAAGATACCAGGCTCCGGCGGGCGGACCGCGTGGACGACGGACGTCGGGGTCGCCACGGCTCAAACGGCGGCCGACAGCACCTCCAGATCCGTGTGCCGGCGCGCCGCCCGCACCAGACCGGCGTCCGCGGACAGGAGCTCGGCTCGCAACCGTTCCGCCAGGGCGATATACGTCGCGTCGTACGCGGTGAAGTTGTCGCGAAGAGCGAGCGCCCGCGCCAGGATTCCGGCGTGCCCGTGGCGCGCCAGGGGAAGGTCGAGATACGCCTCGAGAGCGAGGGCTGCCCGGGGCTCCGTCATGAGTTCCGTCCGGAGCGCGCGCCGGAAGGCGGAGACCACCTCCACGTCGCAGAGAGCCGGCGCGTGGAGATCCACGTCCGATGCCTCGATCACGTCCTGGACGAGCCGGGCCCGGGCCGTGCGGAGGAGATACTCCACGAGCGCCGAGGCGTCCGCGACGACCGGTCTCAGCGCCGGCGGCGTGCCCGCCGCTCCTCGCGGATCAGGTCGGCCGCCGGACGGCCGAGATCCACGGGGGAATGCCGGTGAACGCGCTCGAAGACCTCCTCGGCCGGCGGTCGCGCGACCTCCCGCTCGAGGATCCCTTGCACGTAGTCGGTCAGGCTCTGCCCGCGCTTTCTAGCGCGCCGGACGAGCTCTTTGTGGAGGGGATCGGGGACATCACGCACCTGGAGCATCTTGGACATGGGTCGAGTCTAGCGCATGCGCATCGCATGCGCTGGCGAGGTGGGTGGTCTGTGGGCGCCGGCTATCGACTCGATGGCGCGCTCGATCTCCAAGACAAAGGCGTCCGCCGCGGTTTCGCTGCGCTCCCTGTATCAGGCGACCGCCGAGGCCGCCTCGTCCAGCGCCTTGGGGTGAAGGTCGACACGAAGCTCGGAAATCACCGCCTGC
>JBOHRQ010000069.1:0-10522 GCA_050732875.1 Gemmatimonadota bacterium
CGGAACTTAGTCGCCCATCGAGGCCGCGCTCGGGCTGAAACCCGTGACGCTCGACCTCGCCTTCGCCTTCGACCCCGCTATCTATCAGGCGAACGGCGAGGCGGGGTCCCCTGACGAAGCCGCGCCATGAGGTCCCCGTGACGATCGACGCCCGGTCCTCGCTCATCCTCCTGGTCACCCTGCTCTTCGGGATCGCGATCGGCGCGCTCGGCGCCGGCGCGGTCGCCCAGCGACGCAGCGAGCACATCCGGGAGCTGCGTCTCCGGGGCATGTTCGTGGATCACCTGGAGCAGATCATCCGCCCGCGCGACGAGGCCCAGTGGGAGGCGATCCTGCCGATCATCGAGGAGACCGGCCGCCGCAACTACGCCGTCATGGACTCGACCCACGGCCGTCTCGAGGCCGAGATGGAGCGGATGCTGGAGCAGCTCGCCCCGCACCTCGACGAAGCCCAGCGGGAGCGGGTGGAGGAGGCGGCCCACTTCCGCGAGACGTTTGGCCCGCATCCACATCGGCGGATGCACAGACCTCGCTAGCCCACCCCATTTCAGTCTCCTCGTCGATTTCAAGTGACATCGCGGTAGCTCGCGACTAGAATGCGATTTCGATGGAGCTGACACGACGTCTGGCTGCCGTGTGGTTCGCCGACATCGTCGGGTTCACCCGACTGTCATCGCAGGACGAGGGCGCGGCGCTTCGTCTGGTCGGCCTGTTGCAGGAGGCAGCCCGCCAGGAGATCGACCGTCACGGCGGCACGCTCGTCAAGTTCATGGGGGATGGCGTCCTCGCGTACGCGGGGAGCACTGCATCCGCCATCGAGACGGTTCTCACCTTGAGAGAAAGGTTCCACGAGCTCTGCGCCACCGATGGCCGGCCATCCTTCCTGCGGATCGGCGTGCACGTCGGTGACGTCGTCGTGTCGCCCGATGGCGACGTCTATGGCGACGGGGTGAACGTCGCTTCGCGGCTTCAGCGCGAGGCCGGAGCGGGCCGGGTGATGGTGAGCGAAGACGTATGGCGGCAGTGCCGGCAGCGTCCCGACCTCGAGTTCGCTCCGCTGGGGACGCGCGCGCTCGAGGGTCTGGACGAGCCCGTTTGGGTTTACGAGGTCGCCCCTCCTTCCGAGACCCCCGTACCGGAAAGCGGGACGAGTGCAAGAGAAGGCGGTGAAAGGGCCCGGTCGCTGGCCGTCCTTCCGTTCGAGGTCGTAGGGCAAAGCGGTGACGCAGCGATCCTTGCTTCGGGCCTTCACAGCGACCTGCTCACCGAGCTCTCCAAGGTTCCGGCGCTCACCGTGATCAGCCGCACATCGGTCATGGGTTACCGGGACACCAGCAAACCGGTACCACGGATCGCTCGCGAGCTGAACGTGGGCACCATCATCGAGGGCAGCGTGCAGAGCGCCGGCAACCGGATTCGTCTCAACGTACAGGTGATCGATGGGGTCCGGGACATCCACCGGTGGGCCGAGCACTACGACCGGGAGCTGACCACCGAGAACCTTTTTGCGATCCAGACCGAGCTGACTCAGCGGATCGTCGAGTCCCTGCACGCCGAGCTGGCTCCCCGGCAGGTGGCGGCGAACGCCGGGCCGCCGACCGCCGACCTGCACGCATACCGGCTTGCGGTCGAAGGTCGAATGCAATTTGATCTGAAGACGGAGGCCGGTTTCCTGCGGGCGATCGAGCTGTTCGAAGAAGCGGTGGAGCTCGATCCCTCTTTTGGGCTGGCCTGGGTGGGGCTTGCCGATTCGCTCGCCTTGATGGAGGACTACGGGTACGGAGACGGCGAAGCGCTCCTCTCACGCGCCGACAAGGCGGTGCGGCGCGCGCTCGAGCTCGTCCCGGATTCGGCGGAAGCCCATACGTCGCTCGGTCTCCTGTTGTTGACGCATCAGGATGCACCCGGAGCCTTTCGGGAGTTCGAGCGAGCCATCCAGCTTCAACCCGGCTACGCCGATGCGTACACCTGGCACTGCTGGCTCTCGCTGGTGGTCGGGCGCGGGGATGTCGCCCGGAAAAGCGCCGAGCAAGCCGTTGAGCTGAATCCGGTGTCTGCCGAGGCCGTCAGCAACTTCTCGCATTCTTGCATTGCTGTCGGAGACCTCGAAAAGGCGCTGGTCGAGGCGCGCCGGGCCGGGACGCTGTCACCCTCCTACACCACGCCCGTCTTCTATGAGGGAATCACGCTGTACGAGCTGGGACGATTCGCCGAAGCCCGATCGGTCCTGGCGCCGCTCTCCTTCGCCGCCGCCGGCGAGCTGACCGTCCCATGGGCCGGCCTGGGCCCCGATGCGACCCTGGCCCTGGCTCACATTGGGGATGGTGACAGCGATGCAGCGCGAACCATCCTGGGGGAAATCGACCCAGCCGTCTTTCCCTTCGCGGCGGGGGTCGTGCACGCCGCATTGGGCGAGATCGAACCGGCCTTAGAGGCCTTCCGGTCGGTCGGCGAGATGAGCGCCTGGCCCAGCCTGGCCATCCATCACTACCACCGATCCGTGTGGCTGCGCGTGCGTGAGGATCCCCGCTTCGAGAACCTGCTCGACGTGGCGTACCGGAGTTGGAGAATGCAGCCGCCCCGCGGGGCGGCCGCCTAGCCCTGGAGGCTTCGATGCTCGCTCGAGAGCTGGCCCGCCAGGTCCAGGGTCGAGTGCTGGAAGCGACCGACGAGGGCTTCGACGAGGCGTGCAGCATCTCGAACGGCAGATTCGATCGCCGCCCGGAGATCGTCGTGCGATGCCGGAATGCCGACGACGTCAAGATCGCGGTCGATTTCGCTCGGGAGAAAGACCTGACTTTGTCCGTGAAGGGCGGCGGGCACTCGTACGCGGGGAAGACCCTGGGTGACGGTGGATTGCTCGTCGACCTCTCGTTGATGAGGGCGATACGCGTCGACGCTGGGTCCGCCACGGCGACCCTTGAGCCCGGTGTGACGTGCGGGGAGCTCGATCGGGGCACCCAGGAACACGGCCTCGCGACGCCCCTGCCGACCGTTTCCTCGGTGGGCGTAGCAGGAGCCGCGCTGGGAGGCGGTACGGGCTACCTCTCTCGGCCGTTCGGCCTGACCCTCGACAATCTCATCGCGGTCGACCTCGTGACGGCCGATGGACGCCAGCTACGAGCCAGCGGGCACGAGCATACCGACCTGTTCTGGGCCATGCGCGGCGCCGGCCCCAACTTCGGCGTCGCCACCTCCCTCCAGGTCCGACTGCACGAGGTCGGGCCCCAGGTTCTGGGCGGACAGATCATCTACCCCTTCGACAACGCCGTCGAGCTCCTGCGCTTCTTCCGCGACTTCATGAGCGTCGCACCGGACGGCTTCCAGTGCTATCCGTTCATGATCCGGATCCCGCCCGTCGAGCCGTTTCCGGAGCGATTTCACGGCCATCCGGCGCTCGACTTCGTCGTGTGCCACGTCGATCCTGACGCTCTCGATTTCGTTCAACCGCTCCGCGAGCTGGGGGAAACGATCCTCGACCTCGTCGAGCCGCTAGCCTATGCCTCCGTTCAGCAGACCTTCGACGCGGCTCTCCCCAAGGGACAGCGCTACTACTCCAAGGCCCATTACCTGGACGAGCTGTCGGACGCGTCCATCGACACCATGGCGGCGCACGCGCTCGACATCCAAGGAGCGTTCAGCGCCGCCTACCTGGAGCCGCTCGGTGGCGCGATCGGAAGGGTCGATCCGTCGGCCACCGCCTTCGGTGGAAGGACCGCTAGCTACAGCTTCCATATCCTCGCAGGGTGGGTCGAGGCGGCGGACGACGATGCGGTGATGGCCTCGGCCCGCCGCTTCCACGACGCCATAGCCCCGCACGCCGTGGGCGGCCTGTACGTGAACCTGCTGGGCGACGATGAGGACGAACGCGTGCCCGCCGCCTATGACGACAACTATCAGCGCCTGGTCGAGCTCAAGTCCGAGTGGGACCCGGACAACCTGTTCCGGATGAACCACAACATCGAGCCGTCGCGGCCGTAGGCTACCGGGACCCCCCCGCACCAAATCGCCGGGCGTGCTCGGCGGCGTCGCTTCGGGACTCGCTCTCCGGACGTATCCTCTCATTGTTCCGCTCGGCCGCCGGGTCGGCCAGTCGGGTCAGGATGGAGAGCGCCAGGAACGTGGTGCTGTCCCGGACGCGCTTGCCTCGATCCCCTTCCGGGCGGGCCGGGCCGGGTGGGGCGGTCCGGCTGACAGCTTGGGTCTGCGAGCCGCTATGTCCTCGCGGAAGGATGGCTCTCTTACCTGGGAAACATCCACCGAATCCCCACGAAATACAGCGCCAGCAGGATCGAGATCGTGATGCAGAACCAGGAGTAGGCCCGCATCCCGCTTCCGGGTCTGGCTTCGAGAGGGACCTCGGCGCTGGTGATGGCCCGGTGGTTCAGCCAGGCCAGGGCCGGTGCGGTCATGAGGGACAGGATCGTCGCCACGTCCACCATCGTCGTCAGGGACGTCAGGAAGAACTGGATCACCAGGAGCGAGCCCACGAACAGCACCGCCATCCAGAGTCCGTAGGCCCTGCCGCTGAAGTCGTCGTGAGCTCCCGGTCGTTCCGGCTCGCGGAAGCGGGCGGCCAGGGTGGCGAGCGCGCGCGGGAAGCCGTCCACGACGGTCAAGGCGGTCGAGAACATCACCGTGAAGGCGGCGATCGTGACCACCGGCCCCGTCCAGGCGCCCAGGTTGGACGTGTAGAGCCGGATCACTTGCGCGGCGAAGGCGTGCGGGCCCTCGGCGAACGTCTCGCCAGCGTGGTACATGACGCCCGCGCCCATGAACATGAAGCAGATGGCGAGAATGGCCGTGCCGGCGTAACCGATGTTGAAATCCGCCAGCGCCTCCTTGACGCTGGGCGCGTGTCCGGTCTCCTCCCGCCGGGCCAGCGTCCACAAGGAATGCCAGATCGAGATGTCGAAGGCACTCGGCATCCAGCCGATCAGGGCGCACATCATGACCGCCGTGGCGGTGGTCGTGACCCAGTCGGTCTCCGGCAGGATGCGGAGCGACCCGTACGGCAGCTTGGTGAGCACGATCGCCGTGCTGATCAACGTGGAGATCGTCAGCACCAGGACCACGACCTTGTTGACCTTGTCCAGCCACTTGTAATGCCCGATCAAGAGCAGGATCGCGCACGTCGCCATCAAGGCCCCCGAGACCACCACCACCACCGGGATGCCCAGGACGGCGCCCCTCCAGCCGCCCAGCGTCGTGAACAACGCCGCGGTGACGAAGGTGACCGCCGCCTGGACCGCGAACATCGTCGCCACGGTCAGGAACCCGTACAGCGCCAGCGCCCAGGTCCCCTGACGGCGATAGCCCTCCAGCAGGCTCGTGCCCGTCGCGGCGGCGTAGCGCGGACCGAAGCTGAAGGCCGGGTACTTGAACACGTTGGCGAAGACGATGACGCCCGTCATCCCCAGGCCGAAGGCGGCGCCCGCGCGGGTGCTCTGCACCAGGTGCGACACGCCGATGGCCGCCCCGGCCCACAGCAATCCGGGCCCGAGTGCCTTGCCGAAGGAATGAAGCGGATCCGGTTTCAGATCGGCTTCCTCAGATCCTTGATGAGCGGGCCCACCATGCGCTCCATGCTGCTGAGCCTCAAGAGGCGGTCCCTCAGGAACGCCAGCGGGCGCGACCTCAAGAACATCACGCGAGCCAGCCGGCGCGATTGGTCTTGCGCCGCCTCCACTCGACCGCGGCGGCGTTTGACATAAAGGTCCAGAGCGTTCGTCAGATACGTCGAGTCGGCACGGGACAATTCGTCGGCCAGCACGGCGGCCGATTCCAATGCCATCGATGCGCCGATGCCCGCCGTCGGCAGGAACGCCGCGGCGGCATCACCGACCAGGGCTACGCGGCCCTCCACCCAGCGCGGCGCACGAACATCCGCCATACGCCACAGAAAGAGGGGGTCTGCGTCCCCAGGCAGGCTGGCGAGCAGATCCCGGACCGGTATCTCATAGGGGGCAAGCAGCGCCTCCAGTCGCTCCGTGCGGCCATCGGGATCGTCCGGCTGAAGAACATCGATGGGCGCGCCGGCGATGATGCAAAGCCGTTCACGACACGGATACGTCCCCAGGAAGCTTCCGGCGCCCACACGCTCGGTTGTCTCCCCCTCAGCGGCAAGGCGCGAGTCGCCCCACCAGACGAAGCAGCCCCATCCCGTGTCGCGTTCTGGAAGGCGTCCGAACAGAAGCCCGCGGACGCGCGAATGGATGCCGTCGGCCCCGATCACCAGGTCGAAGCTCGCCTCGGCGCCGTCCGTCAGTCGAACATCGATCGCACTGCTTGCCTGCGACAAGGTATCGAGGCTGATGCCGTCCCGTACCTCGACACCGTCGAGCGCACGACCGAGGAGGCCGATGAAGTCGGGACGGGAAATGCAGCCCAGAGTACCGAAGCGCTTGATGGACTCTGGCATTTCGGAGGAGAAGATCAACCGGCCTCTGCCGTCCCTCAGCGTATAGCGCAGCATGGGCTCGCTCTCGGCGACGAATGCCTCATGCACGCCGAGCGCGTGCAAGACCCGGCTTCCGTGCGGCCAGAGGGCGAGGGCATAGCCAAGGTCAGCGTCGTCAGGCCGGCGATCGATCACGACGGGGGCTTTGCCTTGGCGGCGGAGGAGCGCCGCCAGCGTCAAGCCCGCAACCCCGGCACCGACGATGAGTACGCGGATTCCTACCTATCTTCCATCTCTTTGAGATCAGGGCCCGTCAGCCCGCTATGGACGACCCGCCCCTCCCGCACCGTGAGCCGCACCTGGCCGAGCGCCTCGATCGCCCGGTCCGGCCGCCCGTCCACGACGATCAGATCCCCCGCCCTCCCGACCGCGACGACTCCCGATCGATCCTCCTCCCCGAGGAGTCCGGCCGGCGTCGTGGTGAGGGCGGAAAGGAGGGCCGGGAAGTCGAGCCCCGCCTCGGCCATGAGCCGGTACTCGTCGGCGGGGTCGTGGTCGGTCATGTAGCCGACGTCGGTCCCGAAGACGACCCGGCCGCCGGCCCGGGCGAAGCCGGCGAGCTGGCGGACGCCCGCCTGCTGGAAGGCGTGGACGCTCTCCGGCGGACGGCCGGCTCGCTCGAGCTCCCACGCCCAGAGCTTCAAGGTCGGCGCGAGGTGGACCCCCCGCTCGACCAGGGCGCGCAGGAACTCGGGATCCCACCGTGTGGTGTCGTCCGGTGTCGTGTGCATGAGGAGGTCGACGCCGTTCAGAGCGGCCAGCCGCGCGCCCTCGACGCTCGTCGGGTGGGCCAGGACCAGGGCGTCCGCCGCGTGGGCCGTTTCGGACACGGCCGCGACCACCGCCGGGTCCATCAAAACCGGCGGTTTCTCCCAGTCGACGGGCGAGCCCGTGAAGAGCTTGATCGCGTCCGCGCCATTCTCGAGCCGGGTCCGTACGCTGTCCCTGGCTGCTTCGGGGGACCCGAGCGCCGGAAGCTCTATGGGTCGCACGTAGATCGGCGTGCCGCCGGGCGCGGTGAACGGGGCGCCCGCCGTCCAGATCTCCGGGCCCGGCACCTCGCCGGACTCGACCCGCGCCCGCAGGGCGAGCGTGTTTGCGAGGTTGGAGCCGGAGTCCAGGACGTGGACGAACCCGTGCTGGAGGAGCATCTCGTGGAGCGCCTCCGTGAGGACCTCGGCCGGGAGCGTGTCAGCGCCCGCGAAGACGGGCTCGGTGAAGTGGACGTGGAGGTTCCAGAAGCCCGCCAGGACCGAGCCGCCGGCGGCATCGACCACCTCCGCGTCTGCCGGAATCTCGACCGCCGAGCGCGGGCCGACCGACGCGATCCGGCCGTCCACGACGAGGACCGCGCCATCCTCGATCGGCGCCGCCCGAGGCGACGGGAAGACCGTGCCGCCGACGATCGCGAGCGGCCGGTCCGGCACGTCCTGGGCCCGCGCGGGTGCGGCCGCCGAGAGGAGGAAGAGGAAGACGAGGTGCCTCACGCGGTGATTCCCTGGATGAGCAGCTCTCGAGTTTTCGGTCATGTTGATCGGGTAAACTAAACTGAGCTGGCCGCGTCAACCCCCGGAATGGACAGGATACCGCGCTTCGGTTCGCTCGCTACTTCAGGATGTCGGAGCGATTCTGGCTCAACCTGCAAGCCCGCTACGATCTCGAGATCGAGAAGGATCGATTGGGCCAGCGTTTGGACGAGGAAGTAGTGAGGCGCGCGGTCTGAGACCTCCCCGGGGGGCAGGGTCACTTTGGAGCACGCCAGGGCAACATGCGCCGAGCGTTCGAGCTCAAGAGCGAAGCACCCTGTTCTGGATTCGCGTCGGGCCGAACCATCCCCTTTCTGAAGCCGGGCCGTCATTGGGAGTTCATCGAGAGCACAGTTGAGAAGGGTCGGAACACGATGGGAACACAGAGGGACCCACTGAGACGCTGCCCCGATCGATAGGCGCTCTCAGTTCAGAGATGGATCCTCACCCCCGCAGACAATTCCAGGTTGTGGAGGACCTGGTCCTCATCGCACCCAATCTCCACTTCCTGGGATGCCTGCAGGCCACGATCGCGGGCGTACGGGAGGGCGAACGTGACCTGTGAGCAGAAACGGAGATGATCCCGAGCCTCAAACCGGATCGTCGCGCGCTCGCTCGCCCGGACATCCAACCCCGCACCGAAGCCGGCGAGAAGATCGCTCATGGACCTCGCACCCTCCGGGGAGTACGTGGCTCCCCCCAGCTCCCCCAGGAGGTGAACTCCGACCGGATCGGGCAAGAGAGGGGCGTATTCCACCGTCCCGTAATAGAGGTGCTCGCTCGCGTCGTCTTCCACGACTACGCCCTCGGGCTCCAGGATGGTCGAGAATCGGAAGCTCACCGTAATGGAGGCGTGCCCGTAGCCTGCGCCAAGCGACCATCGCTCTCGGATCGGGAACAGCACGCGCGCCCCCAGAATCGGCCCCGAATCGAACTCCGCCCCCTGAAAGTCGAAGTCCAGCGCGTCGTCGTCGAACCAGTAGGCGCCGAGGTAGGGCTCCACCGCCACCTGCGTCTGGGCCTGGACCGCCGACGCGAAGGCGAAAAGCGGGACCGTCACACTGGGACCGAGCGCTAACGAGCCGAGCAGCCTGGTTCCCATGATCATGGATATCCATCCCTCAGTTCCGGAACGTGTACGTGTACTTGGCGACCATCGACCGATCCCCCGATAGCGGCAGGCGCGGCTCGAAGCGGTCGCGGTCGGTGTTGAGCTGCTGGTTCCAGACGACCCACAGGTCGTGGCCCTCGCTGAAGTTGTAGCGGAAACGGACGTTCCCGGCCACCACGTCGGCCTGGGAGTTCATCTGGACGAACGCGTTCACCGAGGCCCGCGAATCGACGGAGACGCTGGTTCGCAGCCTCAGGATGTGGGACCGGAAGCGCTCGTTCCGGTCGTCGAAGTCGGCCCGGTCGTGCAGGTACTCGGCCCTCAGCGACAGGTGCGGCGAAACGTTCCAGACCGGGGCGATCCCGACTGAGGTCAGGGTCCCGTCGAAGAACGTCCCCACGCGGAGGCTCCCCCCGACGCCAAAGGTCCAGTTCTGCCCCGGGGTGAAGTTCACCAATGCCTCCTCGTACATGTACTCGCCTTCCGGGACGACCGCGCTCTCGGAGAGGGCGAAGGGCTCGGCCAGGTCCTCGAACTGACGGGCTGCGTTGACCGCGAGCACGCCACCCGAGGCCCACTCGAGAATCCACCCGGCTTCGTAGCGGGAGGTCTCGAGGGAGCTCTCGGAGTTCCCCCAGATCAGCTCCGCCGAGGCGATCGGCCGGTGGAGCCTCAGGGACGAGCCTTGCTCACCCAGGAAGCCGTAGGTGACCTCGCCGCCACTCCGGACGACGTCCCGCCGGAGGACGAACCCTTGTCCGGGGTCGAAGTCGGGCCCCACCGTCTCGACGCCGCCCTCGAAGCCGAGCCCGTCCGTTCGTCGCCGCTCGTAGAAGAGCCGGGTCGAGGCGTTGGGCAGAAATCCGTCCCCCACCTCGTCGCCCGAGTGCCGGGTGTCGGCCAGCGCGAACAGCAGGTAGTCATCGCCAGCCAGGTTCACCGTGCCGTCGACGCCGAGCGCCAGGTTCTCGGTCTCCTCGACGCCGGCCCGCGTCGTCACCATCCCGCCCACGTAGGAGTTGGCGTTGAAGACCCGCCGCCGGAGGCGCAGGACCCCCAGGTTCTCGCCGTCCCGCTCGATGGCGTCCCGGCCGAGGACGTCGCCGGTCTGGACGTCGAGGAGCCCCAGATCCCACTCCCCGATCCGCCCGACCATGCGACCGCCGGCCACGATCCGGACCGGCTCGCCATCCTCGGTGAGCCCCACCCGCCGGCTGTGGAAGAGCCGGTTGTCCCCGCCCAGGCGGAAGTCGAAGATCCCCGCCCGCTCGAGAAAGAACTGCCGCTTCTCGGGGAAGAAGAGCGGGAAGCGGGTCAGGTTGACGCGCTCGTCGTCCACCTCGACTTCGGCGAAATCGGTGTTGACGGTCAGGTCCAGGGTGACGTTGTCGGTCAGGCCGACCTTGAAGTCCCCGCCCGCCTCCT
>JBOHRQ010000070.1:0-10179 GCA_050732875.1 Gemmatimonadota bacterium
CGGGCGGACGCAAGCCCGTCTACAGAGCGAGTCTCCTCGACGGCAAGCCGGTGCTCCGCTTCGACGGGGTGGATGACCGTCTCGAATCACCGCCCGGATCGAACTGGGGCTTGACCAATCACTTCATGGTCTTTGCCGTGGTGCGGCTGGACTCGGCTCCTAGCTCGGGTAGCCAAGAAGTGGTCGGCGCGAGCACGATCAGCAACAACCTCGGACTCATCGCCAGGCGCAATGATGCCGGCGGGAACAAGCTGGCCCACTTCGGGAGCCATGACGGGTACAGCAACGCCGAGTTCCTGTTGGCGCCGGGCACCTGGTACGTCTTGACCTGGCGCGTCAAGGCATTGGACTTCCTGCAGATCCGTGCCGATGGTGTCTACTGGCTCAACGACAGCACCTATGCGAATGCGGGGGAAGCTCCAAACCTGGCTGCGATCGGGGCACGCGAGAACGGCGTCAGCCCGTTCAAAGGCGACATCGCCGAGGTCATCTTCTATACGACCAGCCTGAGCGACGCGGACATGGAGGCTACAGAAGACTACCTGCGCGAGAAGTATGGGTTGGTCGACACAAGCCAGAATCCCCCGACGGCCCCGACAGGCCTCGCGGCAACGGCGGTGGATCACCAGGTCATCGACCTCTCGTGGACCGACAACTCGACCGATGAAGACGGATTCCGGATCGAGCGGCGTGAGGGCCAGACGGGCCCGTTCACCGTGATCACGACGGTCGGACCCAACGGTACCGGCTACTCAAATACCCTCCTGACCGCCGAAACCGAATACTGCTACCGGGTTGTCGCCTACAACACGAGCGGCGACTCCGGCGCGTCGAACGTCGCCTGCGCGACGACCCCGGCCGAGCCACAAGTTTCGGATCCCGCACCCGGCTACGTCGGCTGGTTCAAGGCCGACGCCATCGTCGGGTTGAGCGATGGCGACTCGGTCAGCACATGGGAGGACGCGGGTCCGAACAACAAGGACGCCACACAGGGTACCGGCGGTCGCAAGCCCATCTACAAGACCGGCATCCTCGCCGGCAAGCCGGTGCTCCGCTTCGATGGAGCGGACGACCGTCTCGTGTCGCCCTCAGGGTCGGACATCTGGGGCCTGACCAACCACTTCACGGTCTTCGCCGTCGTTCGGCTGGATCCGAGCCCCGGGTCGGGCGGTCACGATGTAGTGGGCTCCAGCAGCTTCGCCAACAACCTGGATCTCTACGCGCGGCGAAACGACGCCGGAGGGAATTGGCTGGCTCACAGCAGCAGCCCTGACGGGACGCGCAACTCCGACCTGGTCCTGTCTCCCGACACGTGGTATGTGCTGACCTGGCGGCTCAAGGCATTCCAGCACGTCCAGATCCGTGCCGACAAGGTGTATCGGCTGAACGACACGAACTACGGCGGGCTGGGGACGGCGCCGAGCCCAGCGGCGATTGGCGCTCGTCAGAACGGTGGCAACCCGTTCAAGGGCGATATCGCCGAGGTCATCTTCTATACCGGCAGCCTGAGCGATGCGGCCATGGAGACGACCGAGGACTATCTCCGGAGCAAGTACGGGTTCGTCGGACAGAGTCAGGAGCCACCGGAGCCGCCCACCGGCCTCACGGCGACGGCCATTGACGACGGGCAGATCGACCTCGCGTGGACCGACAATGCGACGGACGAGAATGGCTTCCGGGTGGAGCGGCGGCTTGGGCAGGCAGGTGCCTTCGAGACCCTGATCCAGTTCGGAGCCGACACCACATCGCACTCCGATCAGACGCTGGCCGCGGAGACGGAGTACTGCTACCGGGTGATCGCGTTCAACGCGAACGGCGACTCGAGCCCCTCCAATATTGCGTGCGCGACCACCCTGGCAACGGAGCTGCCGCCCGATCCCTCAACCGTGGCGCCCCCGATCGACCCGACCGTGCCGACCAACGTGGCCGATGCGACCGAGTTCCTGTATACGGGCCCCGATCCGATCCAGACCGGCGTCGCGCCCGGCACGATCGAGGTGCGGCGCGCGGCCGTGGTCCGGGGACGCGTGCTGACAATGACCGGAAATCCTCTTTCCGGGGTCACTGTCTCCATTCTCGACCACCCCGAGCTCGGCCAGACCCTGACCCGCGCGGACGGCTGGTACGACATGGCTGTGAACGGCGGTGGGCTCCTTAACCTGGACTTTCAGCGTGCCGACCGCCTGCCCGCCCAGCGGACAGTGGACGTGCCCTGGCAGGACTGGGTGGTGCTCGAGGATGTTGCTCTGGTCGAGCGGGATACACTGGTCACCGTGATCGACTTCTCGGAGCCGGTGGAGGTCGCGCGCGGTACACCTCAGACCGATGCCGACGGGACGCGCCAGGCGACGCTCCTCTTCCCGCAGACGGCCCAGGCCACGATGGTCATGCCGGATGGCTCGACCCAGCCGCTCTCGACCCTGAGCGTTCGGGCGACCGAGTACACCGTGGGTGAGAACGGGCCGCAAGCTATGCCCGTGGAGCTCCCGCCCGCGAGTGCCTATACCTATGCTGTCGAGCTCAGCGTGGACGAGGCCGAGGCGGCCGGGGCCGCTGGTGTCGAGTTCAGCGAGCCGGTTCCTCTCTACGTCGAGAACTTCCTCGGGTTCCCGGTAGGCCTGGACGTTCCGGTGGGGCGCTACGATCGCGCACAGGCGGCCTGGCTCGCCGAGCCGGATGGACGGATTGTCGAGATCGTGGGGGTCTCAGGCGGACAGGCGGACATCGATACCGACGGCGACGGGGTGGCAGACGGCAGCGCCGCGATGGATTCGCTGGGGATCACGGATGACGAGAGGGCAGAGCTAGCGAGCCTCTACACAGCGGGCACGGAGCTGTGGCGGATGCCGCTGCTGCATCTGTCGCCTATTGACGGAAACTATCCTTGGGGATCAGATGGAGATCCACCGAATCGGCCGCCTAATGACAGGGATCGGGACAACGATCCGTGCTCCGGGGCGGGGTCGATCATCGAGTGTCAAAACCAAACCTTGGGGGAGCGACTTCCGGTAGTTGGTACACCCTTTACGCTGAACTATCGCAGCGACAGGGTTCAGGGTCGTAAAGATGCGTTTGCGGTAACGATTCCGCTCACTAGTGACAGCGTGTCGTCCGAGCTTTTGCGGGTAGTCCTTACGGTTGAAGTCGCAGGCCGAACCTTCGTGGACACGTTCCCGGCGGCCCCGAGCCAAAGCACGGAGTTCATATGGGATGGTCTGGATGCGTACGGACGCGAGATCTCAGGCACAGTACCGGTCACGGTAACTATCGGCCATGTATATCCCTTCTATTATGAGGTTCCCGCATATCAGGCTCGAAGCTTCGGGCTTACGTGTACGGGTGGGACCACGGGTAACCGATTGGCCTGCATTATCCCGGCGAGTCTTAGTAGCTCAGTGCGACAAGAAGAGACCTTGGAACTCGTATGGAATGGTAGGGTTGGCAACAGCCTAAGCCAGGAGATGGCTCTCGGAGGATGGAGCCTTGACGTTCATCACGTCTATGATCCTGTTGCCCAGGTTTTGCACCAGGGCGACGGGTCAAGGCGAAGTGCAAAGGCCGAACAGACCGCCAGCCTGATCCGAGTGGCGGGCGTCCTGGATTGGTCGAACTGGGAGTTCTTCGATCAGGAAGGGCAGTCTGCATTAGAGGCCCAGTTGATCACACCACTCGGCATCGCGATCGGATTCGATGGAAGTGTCTATATAACTGACTGGGCTGCGGTGATTCTCAAGGTTACTCCAGACGGCTTGATTCACCGGGTGGCCGGGACGGTAGCGGAGTGGGGATCTACCGGCGATGGCGGTCCGGCTATCAACGCGCTTATCTCTCCATGGGATATCGATGTCGGGCCTGACGGCAGCCTGTATCTGGACGAGGGAGACCGCATCCGGCGCATCGATCCTCAGGGAATCATTACGACTGTAGCTGGAACCGGTGTGACAGGTATCTCACCGGACGGTTCGCTAGCCACCGAAGTGCCCATCAATTCGTACGGCTTCCTAGCCATAGGGCCGGACGGAAGCATCTATTTCTCCGAGGACTGCAGCGTCCGCCGGATCGGCCCTGAGGGTATCCTCTCGACGGCGGCTGGGACCGGCGATTGCGGCTTCAGTGGCGACGGAGACCTCGCGACCTCAGCACAGTTGCTCGCGGGTCGCCTGGATGTGGGGCAGGACGGAAGCCTTTACATCGCGGACGAAACGAATCACCGGATTCGCCGAGTCGGCCCCGATGGGATCATTACAACGATTGCCGGTTCAGGAGCCCCGGGTTCGCAGGGCGGCGGTTTCTCCGGGGATGGTGGACCTGCCACAGATGCTGTGTTTGATCACGCCTATGGTGTCGCCGGTACGGATGGAGGGCTGTATATCAACGACTGGTTCAACTTTCGTATCCGGAAAGTCGATCCCGAAGGGATCATCGCAACGATTGCGGGGAGAGGTGATGAGTTCGGAGACCCGGACTTTACCGGGGATATCGGCGATGGCGGTCCGGCTACTGCGGCCTGGCTCAGCTTTGTCGAGGACATCGAGTTTGGCCCGGACGGTGATCTGTACATCCTCGATCAGCAGCACAATATCATTCGGAAGATGCGTAGGAGTCTGCCCGGGTTGTCGGGAGAAGAACTTCTGCTCGCTTCGGAGGACGGCAGCGAGCTATATGTATTCGACCCAACAGGCCGACACCGTCGTACGCTGCACGGTCTGACCCAGGCAGTATTGTACGAGTTTTCCTACGACAGCCTGGGCCTGCTGACTACCGTTACCGATGGCAGCGGCAACTTAACGGTGATCGAGCGGGACGCCTCGGGGAATCCCACGGCCATCGTGGCTCCCTTCGGGCAGCGCACGAGCCTGACCGTAACCCCGGACGGTTACCTGGCCTCGGTCACGAACCCGGCCACCGAGACTGTGGGGCTCACGTATCACGCAGACGGCCTGCTGGCCTCCCTGACTGACCCTCGCAACAAGGTTCACAATTTTAGCTACGACCCAGCCGGTCTCCTGACGCGGGATGACGACCCCGCTGGCGGGTTCCAGACCCTGTCCCGCACCCAGGAAACAGATGCCTACGAAGTCACGCGAACGACTGCGTTGGGCCGTGCCACCACCTACCGGGTGGAAGAACTCCCGACAGGCGGTCAACGGCGAGTCAACACGAGTCCCAGCGGTCTCGTGGCTGAGACGATCATCGGTACCGACGGCACGACGACGACCCTCGCACCAGATGGAACAATAACTTCGGTCACCGTAAGCGGAGACCCGCGCTACGGCATGGAGAGCCCTATCCTCGAGCAGATGAGCGTGACGACACCCGGAGGCCTGACGTCCCTCATTAAGGGTACTCGCAAAGCTGCCCTCACCACCCTCGGCGATCCTCTGAGCTGGACGAGTCAGCTGGACTCGCTGGTCGTGAACGGACGCGTGTTCACGAACAGCTACGACTTCGCAAGCCGTTCGCTCACCTCGATGACGCCGGAGGGGCGGCGCTTCACGGGAAAGATCGATTCCCTCGGGCGCGTGGTCCAGGACTCGGTCCCGGGCCTGGCCGCCGTCCACTACAGCTACGATGCCTTTGGACGGCTCTCCCAGCTCTCGCAAGGCTCGCGCACATGGCTGTACACCTATGACGCCGCAGGACGTCTCCAAACGGTCACCGACCCCTTGGGACGTGTGGACAGCTTCCACTATGATGTGGCCGACCGACTGACCCGGCAGGTCTTGCTGGATGGACGGTCGCTCCTCTTCGGCTATGACGCCGCCGGGAACCCGACCTCCCTGACACCGCCCGGCCGGCCGGCGCACGGGTTCGCGTACACAGCCGTCGATCTCACCTCCTCCTACGCTCCGCCCGACTTGGGGCCGGGGGCTGAGACGACGACGTATAGCTACAATCTGGATCGTCAGCTCACGCAGATCGTAAGGCCCGACAGCCTAGCGATCGAGTTCGCGTACGACAGCGGAGGACGGGCGAGCTCCGTGACGACGCCCAACGGCTCTCTCTCCTACACCTATGATGCTACGACCGGGAATCTCTCCTCGGTTGCCGCGACGGATGCCCTGACCAGCGACATGGGATTCAGCTACGACGGCTCGTTCTTGACCGGAGTGACCTGGTCGAGTCCCGTTACCGGGTCGATCACGGCCACGTACGACAATGACTTCCGGGTGACGTCCACGAACGTGAATGGCGGGAATACAGCCTTTTTCGGCTATGACCAGGACGGACTTCTGACGCAGGCGGAAGCGCTCACCATCGCGCGCGATACTCTCAATGGCCTCATCACAGGCACCACCCTGCAGAGCGTCACAACCACGCGAGCGTACAACGCCATCGGCGAATGGTCAGAGCTGCGTGCCCAGCAGAGCGGCAGTGACCTTTTCCAAACCACTTACGCGCGTGATGGCGTGGGCCGGATCACGCGGCTCACCGAATTCATCCAGGGCGACACGACCGTTTATGACTACGAGTATGATGCCGCAGGTCGGCTCATCGAGATCAAGACGGACGGGGTGATGACCGCAACGTATGACTATGATGCCAATGGGAACCGGATCTCTTTCACGGGCCCTGGAGGTACCGTGACGGGGAGCTATGACGCGCAGGATCGCATGCTCTCCTACGCCGATGCTACGTACGAGTATACGCTCAACGGCGAGCTCAAGCGGAAGATCGCGGGCGCCGACACGACGGAATACGTGTACGACGTCCTTGGCAACCTCAAGTTCGTGGGGCTCCCGGACGGTATGCAGATAGAGTACGTCGTCGACGGATTCAACCGGCGGGTCGGCAAGAAGGTCAACGGGATCCTCGTTCAGGGGTTCCTGTACTTCGACCAGCTCAACCCGGTGGCGGAGCTTGACGGCGCCGGACAGGTCGTGTCGCGATTCATCTATGGGACTCGTGGCCACATCCCGGACTATATGGTGAAGGGAGGAGTTACTTACCGGCTCATTACGGACCATCTCGGCAGCGTACGGTTGGTCGTTGACGCTGCGACTGGCACCGTCGCTCAGCGACTCGACTACGACGCATTCGGTCGGATTACCCTGAACACGAATCCGGGATTCCAACCGTTCGGGTTCGCAGGCGGTGTGCTAGACCAAGACACTGGCTTGACGCGGTTCGGGGCGCGGGACTACGATCCCGAGTCCGGCAGATGGACGGCCAAGGACCCTGTAGGCTTCAAGGGGCAGGATCCGAACCTGTACGGGTACGTTCTCTCTGATCCGGTCAACTTGATTGATCCGTCGGGCGAAGTCTTCTGGGATATCATTGATGTTGGGTTCTTCATCTATGACCTATATAGATTTCTGAAGTGCCCCTCTTGGGGAGGTGCCGGAGATGTGGGGTTGGATGCCTTTGGGCTCTTGCCAGGCGTTCCGTCACCAGGATATCGTAGACTTGACGACCTAGTCGATGCTGTAAGAAAAAGACGGCCTCGCAGGGATCTCCCAGCTCGCGGAGAACCGAATAGCACCGGCGTCCGAGACGACGGCAGGGGTAATGGTCAGATTAGAGACTATGGACCGGACGGTAACGCTATTAGGGATTTCGACTTTGGCCATGATCACGGTGGGGTCGGTGACCCTCATGCCCATGACTGGGACTGGACAAGAACCCCTCCACGGCAGGGCCCGCGCCCCATAGGACCCAATGAATGACACCTCACATTCTAGCGGAAAGGAGACGAGCCTCTTTGTAGGATGGCTTGATGATGACATACCCTCCTTCGTCGGAGCATCCTCCTTTGTCTTCGCCTCTTTTCCGTTCATACTAATAACATCACTGGATAGTAGTATGGATGTTTACAATCTAAAGGCAATACAGTTACTAATTAGTAAGGGGCTTATAAGGCCTCGGCCGGTTGGCGAATCCTGCCTCATAACCGGTGAGGAATTTGTTGAGCTATGCAGTAGCAGTAACATCTTTACAGGCTTCGATGAAGTTTGGTGCTTCAATCACGTGCCATACGAAGATAAACCACATGATGTAACAATTGTTCCTCCTATAGATATTGATGATCAGATAGTGAGGGGAATAGTTAAGGGATGGATGCGCAAATCAGGCGCATTGATGGGTCTTGGAGACGGAGTTGGGATGAATTATGCTATATCAAATGAGATGATAGCGAATGCAGTGCTGAAATCTAAGAAGTAATAAAAGAGCAGTAATAAAGAGCAGTAATAAAGAGCAGTAATAAAGAGCAAGGTATTTCTGAACTGCCCGATGAGGTGAAGAGAACAACTAAGGGGCTCGAAACCTAAATGCTGAATATGAATGGGAGGCTGGATATGCTCGCGAAGGTGCGAATAGTGCATCCCATGATCCTTATAGCTCTGTTAGCGTTTTCCGCGGAGAGTCTAGCACAGGCGCCTAGGACAACGCGATTCGCCGCCCTGTTGTCCGACCTTGCAGAGCAGAATCCTGCCAGCTTCTATCTCGACCGAGGCGAAGGTTTGGATCTCACGGCCGATCAGGTGACGCGGCTTGAGGTTATCAATCGTGACTTGGCGGCGAGCGCAGACGAATTGATTGCCGGGATGGATTCGCAACGCAGCGAGGGAGTGTCTGGGCGGGAGTTCCGGAAAACACTACTTGCGCTGCGAAGAGAGCTGAGGTCGGCCACGGAAGCGGTGCACGAGGTGCTGACGGAGGAACAGCTCAAGCGAGCACGTGCCATACATGCCAGTCCTCGATGAAAGCCTTCCCCCGGCATCGCGACTCTGGCTTTACCCTCCTCGAGATCCTGGTTGTTCTCGTGGTGATCGGGGTGCTGGCCACCTTGGTGGCACCCAATGTCTTCCGCCACGTGGGGACGGCGAAGGAGGCGACCGCCCGCTCACAGATCGAGATGCTAGGGGCAGCTCTGGATGCGTATCGGCTCGACAGCGGCCAGTACCCCTCAACGGCGCAGGGTCTCTCCGCTCTCACAGACCAGCCCCTGACGGACCCTCATCCTGTGAACTGGCGCGGTCCCTATCTCCGGAAGGCTGTGCCGACTGATCCCTGGGGAGCAGCCTACCAGTACAGTAGCCCTGGAGAGGCCAATCCGGCTGGGTTCGACCTCTTGTCGTATGGTGCGGACGGGCAGCCCGGCGGCGAGGGTGAGGCGGCGGACATCACGAGCTGGGAGTAGCGAGCCGTGTCGCCCGCCTATGCCTATCGGGCGGTCGAGCCCGGCGGAAGGACCATCCGCGGGAGCAGCGAAGCGAACAGCTCGGAGGCATTGGTCCGCTCTCTCGAAGAGCGGGGACTGTTCGTTCTTGCGGTCGATTCCTCACAGCCCGTAGAAGCCACCTCCACTCATTCGATCTCCTGGCGCGGCCGTTCCCGTTCTGTCCTCCAGCTGACGCGGGCGCTGGCGGCACTTCTGCCGACCAACATGCCGCTTCCCAGGGCGTTAGCCGCAGCGGCGCGCGTGGCAGGCGAACCGGTGGCGACGGCGCTCACGGAGGTCCAGCGGCGCGTCGAGCGGGGCGAATCGCTGGCAGCGGCCCTGGTTGCTCATCCGAGGCTATTCCGATCGGTCTATACGGGGGTCGTTCGGGCGGGAGAGAAGAGCGGAGATCTATCCTCGGCCTTTGCCCGGCTGGCGGACCTGCTGGAACGGCAGGAGAAGCTTCGGGCGCGGCTCCTGTCGGCTTCGATCTATCCGCTGATCCTGGCGGCTCTCGGAGGACTGTCGGTCATCGTACTTCTCCTTTTCGTGATCCCACGTTTCGCCGACCTCCTCGAGGGGGCAGGCGCATCTCTGCCGGGCTCGACGGCCTTTCTCCTCGGCGTCTCGTCCACGCTGCGGGCCGGCGGGCCGCTGATATTGCTCGGACTGGCCGCCGCAGCGCTCGGACTGGTTTGGTTCATTCGAAACGAAGAAGGGAAACGTGTGAGATCGGCGATTCTTGATCGTGTGCCGCTTGCCGGGGCCCTGAGAAGCGACCTTTTGGCGGGTAGATACGCCCGGCTCGTGGGCGCGCTCCTGGGTGGAGGCGCCCCGCTCCTGGCTGCCTTGGAGGATGCCGAGGGCTCCCTTGCGGATCCAGGGGCGCGTGAGGAGGCCGAGCGGATTCGGCGGCAGGTCCGGGAGGGCTCCTCGTTTCATGCGGCCCTCGATCGGAGCGGGTTCTTTCCGGATCTGTTGGGCCAGCTGGTGGCGATCGGCGAGGAATCCGGGAG
>JBOHRQ010000071.1:0-9786 GCA_050732875.1 Gemmatimonadota bacterium
CCAGGCGGTCCGTTGGATACATAACAGTCCGGTCCCGGCGAGCGGCTGAGGGGATTCCTGTTAGGTTGCGATCGACGGCCTTGTTGAGACTGGCGAGGAAGGACCACTCACATCCACGAGCCCTGGGTCCAGATCTACGCGTGGCGTTGCCTCTCTTTCCCAGGCAGGCGATCCGAGTTCACCGCATGATCGCGGGAGCGCTGCGCCCAGCCCGGAACGGGCTGGTGCTCCTCACGCTGAGTTCCGGCCCCCTGCTTGCCCAAGTCGACGGCAAAGTGACGGGGGTCGTAAGCGACCTGGACACCGGCCTGCCGCTCGTGGGCGCCCAGGTCATCGTCGAAGGCACGAACCTCGGCAACGTCACCAACGCCGACGGCTTCTACTTCATCAACCAGCTGCCGGTCGGAATCCAGCGGATCTCGGGCCAGTACCTGGGTTACAAGACGACGACCTACGAGACGCGAATTCTCGCCGGACAGACCTCCACCATCGATTTCGCCCTTCCGAGCGAGGTTCTTCAGGCCGCGGCGATCGTGGCGATCGTCGAGCGTGAGCCGCTCGTCGTGCGCGACAATGTCGTCTCCAAGTCCCGCTTTACGGCCGAGGAGGCGCGCGGACTACCGGTCGACGACATCGGCTCGGTGATCACTCTCGGTGCGGGCATCTATAAGGTCCAACCAAGGGGATTCTCAGGACTCCGGGCGTTCATTGCCGGCGACCTCCGAAACGTAGGGAGCGGCTACATCGTGCGCGGGGGCCGCGTGACCGAAAGCGCGACCTATGTGGATGGCGTTCTGGTCACCGACCTCGCCAATCAGTTGAATGCTGGCGAGGTCGGCAATTTCGCTGTCGAGGAGGCCGACGTGATCACGGGCGGCTTCGGCGCCCAGTTCGGGCACGCCCAGTCGGGGATCGTGAACATCGTGACCCGCGCCGGTGGCACCGAGTTTCACGGAAACCTCCGATTCACGACGGACGGTCGATTCGGTACCAACGGTTACGACATCACGGAGCGGGATGCCTTTGAGCGGGAGCGGTGCTGCGGGTTCAACGCGTTGCAAGCCTCCCTCGGCGGTCCGATACTCCCGGAGAAGCTGACGTTTTTCGGGTCGTTGGAGGCGACCGGGGCAGCTGATATCGACCCGCATGCGGCGGGGTTCAACCCGGCCGAGGGGACGTTCAACTCCGGTGGCTCAACGAACACGATCCTTCCCGGCAACCGCGGCGACCGGACCCGGCTCCAGGTCAAGCTGACCTCGTTCCTGGCGGAGGGCTCCAGGCTGACGGGGACGTACTTGTTCACTCGCGACCAGCAGGAGAACTACAACGAGAACCGCGGGTTCTTTCAGCACCTCAGCGAGAGGGCGACGCGGATCAAGACTTACGATGTCATTCTCGGGTACGACCAGACGATCTTCCAGACCAGCGAACGGAACCTGAACCTCCAGATCCGGGGAAACTTCCATCAGACGCTCCTGCACCTGGGGACGCCGCGCAACCCGCTGTCTGCGGCCGAGATCCTGGACCTCGTGGGAGCTGCCTGCGGGGTGGATTGCCAGGTCGATCGACACGCCTTCGACGACGATTTCCTGAATTACCGTTTTGGCGACATCGAGTTCTTCTTCGAAGATTCGATGCCCATGCTTATCCTCGGCCTGAAGAGGCCCACCTCCGAAAACCCGGACCCTATCTTCGGGATCGCCAACGCCTGGGACGATGGCGGCTTCAACGCCCGCTTCAATCACCGCAACGAGCGCCGTTACGGGATTCGCCTCGACCTGGACAGCCAGCTGACGCGCATCCATCGTGCGAAGATGGGCTTCGAGTGGAGCTGGATCAATCTCGCCACCCGCAACGGATTTCTCGACGGAGGCGGCGGTGAGGTGTATGACGTCGATCCGCAGGTCGGCGCCCTTTACGTGCAGGATCGTCTCGACTTCGGGGACCTGGTGATCGACCTCGGGCTCCGTTGGGACCACTGGAACCCCAGCGCTCGCGTTCCCGTCTTCCCCGGGGTCGTGAACTGCGAGATCACCCGCTTCGCGGCAATAGGGGGCTGCCGGGAGGTCGACGCACCCTTCCTGGACGCTCCCACGAGGAGTGCGCTCTCGCCCCGGATGGGCGTGGCCCACCCGATCACGGACGAGACGCAAGTCAGGCTGTCATACGGCAGGTTCCAACAGCTTCCAGAGCTCAGGCATTTCTTCCAGGGGCATCTGTCAGACAGCAAAACACTTCAAGGATTCTTCTATGGGAATCCAAACCTCGACTACATCGAGACGACAGCGTTCGAGGTGGGCATAACCCATCTTCTCTCGTCGAACCTCGTGCTGGACGTGGTAGGCTACAACCGTGACCGTCGGGGGGCGATCCGCGCGGATCTCTTCCCACCGCAGACGCTTGATCTGAGGGTTGGCGAGGTCGCTGTCTTCACCAATTCCGACAACGGCAATGTGAAGGGGGTTGACATCACCGTGGGCAGGCGGTTCGCGAACTACTGGTCGACTAACCTCGCATGGTCACTACAGTGGGCCCGCGGGACGACGTCTTCGCCGGTCGCCTTCGTTACCTCGGGATTCGCTTTTCTATTCGATCCCAACAATCCGACGCAATTCCTATCGCCGCCGACGAAGCTGTCCGCGGAAGACTTCGATCGTCTGCATGCCATCAACTGGCAGTTCAACCTTAGCTTCCCCACTGATTTTCGCGCTGGAACGCTGCCCGGCGCCTTGTTCCGCGATCTGTCCCTCTACCTCGTCTACAACGCCCACTCGGGCGAGCCGTATACGCGGGTGGATCCGCGAGACGGAGGGTTGCTGGAGGATTTTAACCGCAGCCGGTTGCCGTGGGTCCACTCGGGGGATCTGCGAGTCGTCCGTGGTTTCGACCTTGCCACCGGTCTACACCTGGATGTCTTCGCGGTCGTCAAGAACTTCCTCGATACAAGAAACATCCTCAATGTGCATCGCACGACCGGGCAGCCCGACCGGGCCGGATTGGAGGAGCGCAATTCGAAGACACCGAGCATCCCCGTCAACTTTTTCGAAGAGGGATCGAGCTTGAATTTCCCCGTAGCCCTGGAGGACATTCGGCTCGAGTTCAGGGCCGGGATCGCCAGACAGGATCTGGATGGCGATGGGTTGATCACGCTCGCGGAAGGGCAGGAGGCTTTGCGCCGGGCCCTCATCTCGATCAACGATTGGCCCCACAACTACGGCGAGCCGCGCCAGGTGCGGTTCGGCGTGGAGCTGCGCTTCTAGGCGCCGAACACGGGCCTCAGCGGCATCTCGATCAGGAGAGGACCTGGGGCGAGCGCTGAGCCCTAGACCGGCGCGCCCGGCCGGGCCGCCGGCCCTTCCTCGACTCTCCCCTTCATGCTGTTCAGGAAGAGCGCCGAGTTGATGACCCCGAGATGGGTGAAGGCCTGCGGGAAGTTCCCCAGGAGCTGGCCGGTCTCGAGGTGGATCTCCTCGCTCATGAGGCCGACCGGGTTGGCGCGCGAGAGCATCTTCCGGAACAACTCCTCGGCCTCGGCCAGCCGCCCCTGCATGGCCATGCAGTCGATCAGCCAGAACGTGCACCAGGCGAACGCACCTTCGATCCCCAGGAGCCCGTCCTTGGTGAGGTAGCGGATCACGAGATCGTCGACGACGAGCTCGGTCTCGATCGCATCGATCGTCCGCTCGACCCGTGGGTCCTCGACAGGCAGGAAACCCAGGATTGGAATGAGAAGCAGCGCCGCGTCCAGCTCGCGGGAGCCGTAGGACTGGACGAAGGTCCCGCGCTCGGGGTCCACGCCGTTCTCGAGGATCGAAGCGCGGATCGCCTCGCGCTCCCGCTTCCAGCGATCGACGTCACCAGACAGCGGGTGCTCCTCCTCCTCGGCCAGCCGCACGGCCCGGTCGAGGGCGACCCAGCACATGACCTTCGAGTAGACGAAATGGCGCGGCTCGGTGCGGACTTCCCAGATCCCGCAATCCGGGTTGTGCCACACCTCGCACACGTGATCGGCGATCGTGGCCAGGAACGCCGCCAACTCGTCGTCGGGGGTCTCGACGTCGTAGCGCCACACCTGGTAGGCGGCGTCCAGGATCTCGCCGTAGATGTCGAGCTGCTGCTGTTCGGCGGCCAGGTTGCCGACCCGTACCGGTCGCGATCCGCAGTAGCCTTCGAGGTGATCGAGCGTATGCTCCGGAGGAGGCGGCTTCCCGTGGAGGGTGTAGAGGACGCTCAGATGGCCGACCGGGTTGCCGTCGAGCGCGCTGTCGCGGATCCAGCCGATGAAGTCGTGCAGCATCCCATGATGTCCCAGGTGATAGAGCGCGTGGACGGTGAACGAGGCGTCGCGGATCCAGGCATAGCGGTAGTCCCAGTTGCGCTCGCCGCCGATCTCCTCGGGCAGCGACGTGGTCAGCGCCGCGCTGATCGCGCCCGTCTCGTGATGGCTGAGGAGCTTCAGCACGAGCTCGCTCCGGAGCACCATGTCGTGCCAGGGACCGCCGCCGAAAGGGCAGAGGTCGGGGTTGCAATGATGCACCCAGTCGCGCCAGAACTCGACCGTCCGGTTGAAGGCGTCGAACGCGTCGATGGGCCGCACCTCGTGGCCGGGGTCGGTGTAGCGGAGGACGAAGGCCAGCCGATCTCCCGGCCGGACCACCCAGCGGCCGGTAGCGCGGTCGCCGTCGATCTGGATCGGCTCCGGGCCCCACAGCCGCACCGCGGCCTCGTCCCCGCTCGCGACGAGACCCCCGTCGGCCGCGGCCAGGCGCGTGGGACCGCGCGCGTAGTCGAAGTGGGGAGCGAACTCCATCTCCACGGGCACCTCGCCCGTGTGGCCCTCCACGATTCGCACGATCGACTGGGCGCGGGTGTCGGGGATCCCCTCCCAGTACGGCATGAAGTCGATCACCCCGATCGTCCCGGTCGGCTCGACGAACGTGGTCTCGAGGACGTTGGTTCGCTCGAGGTAGCGCTGCGTCCCGGTCCCGCTGGCGCCGGCCCCGATCCGCCACCGCCCGCCCTTGTCGTTGTCGAGGAGCGCCGCGAACACGCTCGGGCTGTCGAGCTCCGGCAGGCAGCACCAGTCGACCGACCCGTCGTTCCCGACGAGCGCCGCCGTGTACATGCTCCCGATCGCGCCATAGGCCGAGAGCGGCTTGTAGTCGCAGTCGTTCATCCGAAAAGTTCCTCCAGCAGTCGATACACCGCCGCGGGATCGAGGAGCCGGTAGCGGGCCGCGGTCTCCTGATCGGGATCACCCACCCGCACGGTGATCCCGTCCGGCAGGGCGCTGAAGGCATCCTCGTCGGTGATATCGTCGCCAACATAGAGCGACCGGGCGGCGCTCCCGTCCGGGGCCGCGTCGATCAGCCAGCGCAGGGCGTCTCCCTTGTCGAAGGCGCCCGCGGGGCGGATCTCCCAGGAAGCCTTCCCGGGGCGGAGCACGAATCCCGCTTCGTCGACCGGCCCGCCGATCGCCTCGGCCACCGCCTGGTGGCGTTTGGTGTCGCCGCGCGGCCGGAGGTGGAGCGTCGCGGTCCAGGTCTTGTCCTCGATCTCGACCTTCGCATCCCGGAACCTGAGACGGCCGGCCACGACGCCCAGCAGCCGCGCCAGCCGATCGGCGACCTCTGGCGGTGGTCGGCGCTCGACGTCCGGACCCTCGATCTCGAGCCCGTGGTTCCCGACGTAGATCACTCCGGGGAGGCCGACCCGTCGACGCACGTCCTCCAGCTTTCGGCCGCTCACGATGGCCAGCCTGCGATCGGGGGCCGGGATGGTGGCCAGGAGGGAACGTCGCTCGGCCGGGATCCCGGGCGCCGCCGGATCGTGGACGATCTCGGTCAGCGTGCCGTCGAAGTCGAGCGCCACCAGCGACGGCCCGCCCGCGAGCCGCGCGCGGATCGCGTCCAGATCGTCGAAGGGGCTTGCGGGCGTGGCCGCGCCGCGAGCGGCGCTCACGCCGTGCCGTGGACCAGGGAGGAGGCGCGCGCTTCGGCGGCCTCGGCGAGGAAGTCGGCCAGCCACCTGTAGATCGTGTGCTCCCGGAGCGACGCCTTCATCTTGTCCATCCGGCGGCGCCGCTCTTCGAGTGGCATCTCCAGCGCGGTCCGGATGTCCTGCGCGAACCCCTCTGTATAGAAGGGGTTGATGGGGATGGAGTGATAGATGTCGTCGGCCGCCCCCGCGAACTCGCTCAGGCAGACCGCGCCGGGCTCGTCGCCCTGGCAGGCGATGAACTCCTTTACCACCAGATTCATGCCGTCGACGACCGACGAGATGATCACCACGTCGGCCATCCGATAGAAGGCCGCCAGCTCGTCCTGCGGAAGCGGGTGCTTGATGTAGACGATCGGCGACCAGTCATCGGTCGACAGGTCGTCGTTGAGGGCGGCGATCCGTTCGTCCACCTTTTCGCCCAGGTGCTGGTAGGCCGGGATCTCACCCCGGCTCGGAACGGCGATCTGGACGAACGTGAACCCCCCGCGGTATCCCGGGTTGTCACGGAAGAAGACGCGCAGGGCTTCCAGCCGCTCGAGGATCCCCTTCGAGTAGTCGAGCCGATCGACGCCGATCCCGATCTTCCGGCCCTTCAGGCGGAAGCGCTCGCGGATCCGCTCGATCCGCTCCGCCGTCTCCCGGCTCGCCGCCACCTTCTCGAAGTGCTCGACGTCGATCGAGATCGGGAGCGCCCTCACCTTCGTAGCCCGGCCTCGATAGACGATCGTGCGCTGGCTCCAGTCGACGAGGACGTCCAGCTCGTTGGCGCACGTGTCGAGGAAGTTCTGAGCGAACGACTCGAGGTGGAAGCCGATCAGGTCGTTGGCCAGAAGGCCTTCCAGGACCTGGGCCTTCTGCGGACAGACGCGAAACGTCTCCCATGCCGGCCACGGTATGTGCCAGAAGTGTGCAAGAGTCAGATCCGAGCGCACCTCCCGGATCGCGCGCGGCGCGAGCGCCAGATGGTAGTCGTGGATCCAGACCAGCGCGTCCGCGCCGTCGAGCTCCTCGATGGTGGCATGCGCGAAGCGCCGGTTGACGTCGCGATAGGTCTTCCAGAAGCGATCCCGGAACCGGACGTGCTCGAGGATGTTGTGACAGAGGGGCCAGAGCGCCTGGTTCGAGTAGCCCAGGTAGTAGCGCTCGATCTCTTCCTGCGTCAGCCAGATCCGGCGGATGGTGTAGGCCGGGTCCTCGGGGGGGACCCGGACCCGGTCGTGCTCGTCGACGACTTCGCGATCGGCATCGCCGTCGCCCCACGCGACCCACGTCCCGCCGACCGCCTGGAGGACCGGATCCAGCGCCAGCGCCATACCGCCCGCCGGGCGCTCGACGATGATCTCGCCGCCGTGCCGCTGATGGGAGTAGGGCTGACGGTTGGCGACGACGGCCAGTCCCGAGTCGGGGAAACGCGTGCGGAAAGCGTCGTGGACCCGCTCGGCCGTCCAGTCGGTCATGGAAGCCAAGGTAGGCGCGACCGGCGCCGGCCGCATCCGAACGGGGTCGGGTCGGCCGTCGCGGCAAGGCCGCAGGTGCGCCGGCGCGCGCGTCTTGCCGGGGCGGCGGGGGCAGCGCTACTCGCTGTCCCGGATCGCCTCGATCAGCTCATCCTTGTCCATGGTGCTTCGCCCCTCGACATCGAGCTCCTCGGCGCGGTTCCTGAGCTCCTGGAGAGAGCGGTCCTCGAGCCGCGTGTTGGGATTCCCCGTGCCGCCCGGCGTCTCGTTCTCGGTCCGGCCCTCCTGCTGACGCTGCTTGTTGACCGTCCGCGCGGCGATCTCCTCGGCCCGGTCCTCCGACCGTCCGCGCTCCTTCTCGCTCTTCTTCACGTGCTCGTACTGCCGCTCGTCCTTCTTGCTCCAGCTCTCCTGTGGCATGTCATCCTCCTCGATTCGAATGGACAGGTTCTACTCCATTCTCTCCGGGGAGGTGGGGCTTGTCTGTAAGAAGGCGCACGATGGCGCGGTGTGGCGCCGAAGCGCCTCCGGTGGCCAGCGGGTGCAAGGAGGGGTGTGAGACCGAACGGGGTCAGGAACTATAATCAGAACATCCGAGTAACCGATAATCCGATAGAAGGTGGAGAAAAATGGAGACGGGGAAGATCGGCAAGCGGGGGACCTATGTGATTCCGGCAAACCTGCGCCGCCGTTATGGTCTCGAGGAGGGGACCCTCGTGATCGCAGAGCACCGCCCGGAGGGGATTCTCCTTCGTCCGGCGGTCGCTGTGGCGGTGGAGAAGTACACACCTGAGCGGAAAGCGGAGTTTCTTCTGAACAACGCCATCGATGACGATGACTACGCACGCGCCTTCGAGGCTGTACGCGAGATGGGGCTCGACCCGCGCAAGATCCCTCATCGCAAGCCGCGCCGCTAAGCAGGCGGGGTGGATCGACTCGCCGAAGGGTGGGCGCTCGGTCGCCACCTCCCGGTTATACTTCCGCCCCATGGCGATCATCGATGAGGAGCTGTTCGTGCGCTGCCGGACATGCGGCTGGGAGGCGGCGACCGGGATCCGCCGGACCGAGGACGGGTTGAAGCAGAACCCGCCCGGCGCGCGCGCGATCCGCTGCCACCGTTGCGGGACTACGGCGAAGTACGGGGACGACGACTACTACCACCGCACCGTCGCGTCGGACCGGGAGGAGGTCGACGTCTGAGGTGACGGACCCGGTGAGGACGGCGTCCGAGCGGGTCCGGCGCGCCTTCTCAGGCGCCCCCTGGGAGTCGCGCTACGGCTATTGCCGCGCGGTCCGGGACGGCGGGCGGATCTGGGTCTCGGGAACGGCCGCCGTCGGCGCCGACGGGAAGGTCGTCGCGCCGGGCGACATGTACCTCCAGACGAAGCGCTGCATCGAGATCGTCACGGCCGCACTCGCCGAGCTGGGAGCCGTCCCCGCCGACGTCCGCCGGACTCGCGTCTTCGTGACCGACATCTCGCGCTGGCAGGAGGTCGCCCGGGCGCACCGAGAGGCCTTCGGGGAGCATCCGCCGGCGGCTACGATGGTCGAGGTCGCGCGGCTGATCGACCCCGAGATGCTGGTCGAGATCGAGGTGGAGGCAACCGTCACCTAGATGGATTGGTTTGAACGGCGATGGCGAATCGCGTACCACTCCCCATCGTCGTCGCCGGACTCGTCTTTCCCCTGGCTTGCGAGTCGTCCTCCCCGTCCGGGCCGGTCGGGCCGATGGATCTCCTCTGGACCCGGCCGATCGGTCTTCACGCCCAGTCACCGCAGGTCGCGGGCGGTCGCGTCGTCTACTCCGACTCGGGGGAGGTCGTGGCGCTGGATCTGAGGAGTGGCGAGCTAGCCTGGGTCGCGGAGTTCGGGTTCTTCCGGGTGGGCCCGGAGCTTCTGGCGGCGTCGAACGCCGTCTTCGTGCTCGGATCCGGGGGCGAGCTCGTGGCTCTCGATGCCGGGACGGGAGACCGGCTGTGGGAGATGGCGGGCTGTGAGTGCCTGCCTCTCGCGAGCGATCAAACCCACGTCTTCGCGGTCCGCGAAGGGCGGATTCTGGCGTTCCAGGCGACCACGGGGGGGCTGGCCTGGGATCTCCCTCTCCCACGCCTGGATTGGCCGCTCGGCGGTTTCGCGGTCGGTCAGGATGTCTTCTGCGTCGGCCAGAACGAACCGCTGGCCTCGACCGTGACCTGCCTGGAAGCGGCCCGTGGCGACCTGCGGTGGCAGAACCTGGGTCGGGAGCGCGCCGCCGTGACGGGCCTCGTCGCGACGGACGGTCTCGTCGTCGCCGGGACATCGGACTCCAGCGTTCTCGCCTTCGATCTGG
>JBOHRQ010000072.1:0-9753 GCA_050732875.1 Gemmatimonadota bacterium
ACGTCAATCAGCGGAAGCTTGGCTTCTTCGAGTTGCAATCTGCGGGCGAGGGAACCAGGGAGTCAAGGCCCAGAGTTGTCCCGGGGTGATGGGCGCTTCGAGGAGTGGATCGCCACGTACCGGTAGGCGCTCGAGGTGGTGTAAAGGGACATCCACATCTACGCACTCTGGAGACATCCACTTTTACGCACCAGTGCCGGCGATCTCCGGGGCTTTACCTCCTTTCCGTTGGGGTGGCGGCGAGCCTGTGGTATTCGATCCCTGGAGCAACTCACCGATCTCCCGCAGCCGGTAGCTGCGGCCGTCGATGTGGACGATGTGGACGTGGTGGAGCAGCCGATCCAGGATGGCGGTGGTGAGGATCTCGTCGCCGGCGAAGATCTCGGGCCAGTCCTGGACGTGCTTGTTGGTGGTCAGGATGATCGCGCCCTTCTCGTAGCGGGCCGAGACGAGTCGGAAAAACAGGTTCGCCTCGTGGCGGTCGAGGGGTCGGCACCCGACCTCGTCGACGATCAGCAGCGCATTATTGAGATAGCGCTTCGCCCGCAGCCTCGCGGGCGGGACGGCGGCGTCCTGCTTCAGCGCGTGCATCAGGTCGTCCAGGAGGAAGTGGGTGACCGAGAACCCGTTCTTGACCGCTTTGACGCCGAGCGCCGCCGCCAGGTGGCTCTTGCCGACCCCCGGGGGTCCCAGGAACAGCACGTTGTCCCGCTGGCGGAGGTAGGCGCAGGTGGCCAGCGCTTCGAGCTTGGCCCGGTCGACGCGCGGCTGGAACGCCCAGTCGAAGCTCTCGAGGGTCTTGCCGGTCGGGAGCCCCGAGAGCTTGAGGCTGGTGGCGACCCGGCGCTCGGTCTTCCACTCGATCTCGCGCTCGAGGACCTGTTCGAGGAAGCGGATCGGGGGAACGTCCTCGTGTGCGGCGGCTTCCACGAGCTCGGGCAGGCGCTCGGCGATGTGGGTGAGGCCGAGCGTCGTGCACTGCTCGGCCACCCGATCGGGAACGGGCTTCGTGGGGCCTCGCAAGCACGCCTCGAGAGGTGACTGGCGTTTCTAGCGAGCGCTTGTCGAAGCGTTACTTGCGATGGCGATTCTATCCAATTCCAATCTGCCTATCAATGCCCAGAAGTGCGTCGGATAGGCACGATGACACGCGGTGCATCAACGATATAGCCCGAAGTGGTCCCACGACCGAGGATTGAGGGGGCTTGACCTTCCGCCTTCTTCCAACCACACCCCTTCCCCTTCGGCAACCTCGCCGATTCGGATGAGCGGCAGGCCGAACCGCTCCTCGAAAGGTCGGGCGAAGGGCTCGAGGGCACCCGGCGCAGCGCAAACGAGGAGCTCGAACTCCTCGCCTCCGTGGAGCGCCCAGTCGACAGGGTCCTCCCCGAGCGCCTCCGCGATCCGGCGCGCCCCGGGGTGGATCGGGATCGACTCCGCCGCGAGCTGCAGGCAAACCCCGCTCCTCGCGGCGACGTGACCCGCGTCTCCGGAGAGACCGTCCGACAGGTCGATGGCCGCCGAGAGCGGCGCCCGGCTCCGGAGCCAGCCCGCCTCGGCCACCCGCGGGAGCGGAAGCGCGAGGCGCTGACGCGCGGGGTCCTCCCGCGAAAGAGGCTCGTTTCCGCGCGCCAGCCAGGCCAGCGCCGCGGCCGGTCCTCCCAGCTCGCCCGTCAGCCAAATCCGGTCCCCCGGGCGGGCTCCCGAGCGCAGGACGGGAGCGCCCGACACGCAGCGCCCGAGCGCCGTCGTCACCAGATAAAGGGGTCCATCCGAGCGCCCGAGATCACCGCCCAGCACCGGGCAGCCGACGCGATCGGCCAGGGCCGCCAGCCCGGCGTAGACCCTCTCCAGACGGTCAGCCCCCTCGCCCGAGACCGCGGCGCTGACCAGCGCCCCGACCGGATCGGCCGCCATCGCGGCCAGGTCGCTGACCGCAGCCGCCAGGGCGCGGTGCCCGACTTCCTCGGGATAGAGCCAGTCGAAGCGGAAGTGCACGCCCTCCACATGGGCGTCGACGGTCCACACCCAGCGCCCGTCGGTCCCCGGGACCACGGCCGCGTCGTCTCCGATCGCGGACCCGGAGGCGCTCCCCGCTCCACCCAGGACCTCGACGAGGCGCGCGATGCGCTCGAACTCGCCGGTCGGCGAGGCCGGATCGCCGGTCATGGGCCGGCGTTCCGCCAGCCGAAGCGTGTGACGCCCGCCGGGGTCGAAGCCCAGATCGCGCCCGGCTCGGCGAGGAGGTGGAGAACCGGGCCTTCGGCCAGCCCGTCCCCGGGGCCGTAGCGATCCCACTCGCCGGAAAGCGGCTGATAGCGGAGCAGCCCCGTCCGCGTCCCGATCCAGAGCTGCTCGCCGTCGGCGGCCAGGCTGAGCGGGGGCTCCGTCAGCCGTCCACCGGCCAGGATCCGCTGCGGCTCGCCTCCGCCGCGGGGCCAGATCTCGAGCCCGGTCCCGGTGCCCACGGCCAGGAGGTCTCCAAGACGGGCGAGGGCACGGATGTCGCCGCCCAGCGAGGGGAGCCGGGCGAACGAGTCGGACGGCGTCTCTCCGACGCGGCGCACTCCCATCCACAGCCCTGTGTCGGTCCCCACGAACACGGTGTCCCGCGCCGCGTGGAGCGCGGTCACCGCCTGGCCCCGGAGATGGACGACCTCGCCGCGCCCGGTGGCCGGGTCGAACGCCACCAGCCCCGAGGTGGTGCCGACCCACAGCCGATTGCCGTCCTTCGCCAGCGCGGTCACGGCGCCGAGCGAAGGCTCGGCGCTCCAGCCCCAGGTGGTCCAGGTGTCCCCCACCCGGCGCGTGAGCCCGTGGTCCGAGCCCATGTACAGGGTGTCCCCGGCGGCGAGCAGGCAATGCGCGACCGCTGTCGGCAGGCCCGGCGTGCGGCCGGGGAGGACGTACGACCAGCGCCCGCTCGAGTCGGCCATCGCCATCGCCGCCGGAGCGGTCCCGTCGCCCGGGGCGCGGCCCGGACCGGCGGCGAACCACGTCCCGTCCGAGGTCCGGGCGAGGGGGCCGCCGGAGGCTCCGGCGAGACCGAAGTAGAGGGCCTCCCAATCGGCGCGCGCGCGGCCCCAGCGCCGCCCGTTGTCCCCCCACGTCCCCACGTAGAAGTCGCCCCGCAGATCGCGCACGACCCGCGTCAGCCGGAACACCTCCGAAGGATGGGCGGGGCTCCTCACGTAGAGGGGATCCATCCAGGGCACCGACGTCGGGTCGAGGTCCCGGGCGTCGACGGCGCTCGATGCCCCCGAGGGGGGCGGCTCCGAGCGCTCGAACACCGGCGAGCCCCCCCGGCCGCGCCACCAGCCTCCGGCCACGAACGCGTAGACCGATCCGTCGCGTGGATCGATGGCCAGCTCGAGGACCGCGGTCGGAGGCGGCCCCCAGGCCCGCTCGACCGTCCCGTCGAAGACCAGGTGCGCCAGGCCCCGGCGGGTGCCGATCCAGAGGTCGTCGCCGACCGGATCCACGGCCAGGGCCGTGACCCGGTCGTCGGGCAGGCCGTCCGCGGCGGTGACGGGCGAGAGCCAGCGGTCACGCAGGGTGTCGAGCCGCTCGACGCCGGCCGTGGATCCGAAGTAGGCCATCGTCTGGCTGGCCGCCACCGTGGCCACGTAGCGGAAGTCGCCGAAGGTGATCCAGTCGTCGGCCTCGAACCGTGCGACGCTGCGTTCGGTGCGGGGCTCGTTGCCCAGGCCACCGGTGTCCCCGGCGCCACCGGAGGCCCCGGCGCAGGCAGCCAGGCCGGCCGCGCCCAGGGCGGCCGTCAACAGGGCGGCCGTCAACAGGCGCGCGCTCAGACGCGCCGACCTCCTCACGCTCGCCCTCCGGTGGCGGTCAGGAGCTCGGCGTAGCGGTGCCCGAGGCGCTCGAGCAGCCGGGCGCCGCGCCCGGCCGTCAGCTCGCGGATCGCCAGCGGCAGGTAGCGCATCAGGTCGCCCGGCACCAGGCCGCGCTCGCCCAGGTCGTGGGCCGCCCAGTCGGCGGCCAGGCCGTGGAGGAGGGCGGCCGCCCGGTCGGCCAGCGACGCCGGGATGCCCTGGGCGAGCAGGCTCCCCAGCACACCCGTCAGGACGTCCCCGCTGCCACCGGTGGCAAGGCCAGGGTTGCCGGTCAGGTTGAGGCAGGCCTCCCCGTCCGGGCCGGCGATCACCGTCGGCGATCCTTTCAGAAGAACTCGGCAGCCGTGCTGGCGGGCGGCGCCGCGCGCGGCGTCCACCCGGTCCGCATCCACGTCGGCCGCGTCCTGGCCGGACCAACGGCCGAGCTCGCCGGGGTGCGGCGTGATGACGGTGGCGGTGTCGCGCCGGACCGGACGGGGATCCGAGGCGAGCGCGTTCAACGCGTCGGCGTCCACGACCACCGGGATGGGGGCGGCCAGCGCGGTCTCGACGAGCTCGCGGACGTGGCGGCCGGTGGTGAGACCCGGTCCCACCGCCGTCGCGTCGGCGCCCTCGGCTGCTTGCGCGACAAGGTCGACCGCCCGCGCGGCCAGCGCGCCCGCCTTCGTCACCGGCAGCGCGACCACGATCGCCTCGGGCAGCTGAGCCAGCAGGAAATCGGCCACCGGGGCCGGCGTCGCCACCACGCACAGCCCGGTTCCCGACCGCAGGGCGGCGGACGCGGTGAGCACGGCCGCCCCCCGGAAGCGCTCCGAGCCGGCCACGACCAGGAGCCGGCCGGTGTCGCCCTTGTGAGCGTCGTGGCGCCGCGGCGGAAGCGCCCGGCGCGCCGTCTCGAGGGTGGTCCAGCGAAGCGGCGTCGGGCCGGCCGCCTCCAAGGCCGCCGGGGGGTAGCCCAGGGGAACGGCCACCAGCCGGCCCACGTGGGCGGGGCCATCCGCCAGCAGAAGTCCCGGCTTGGGGAACCCGTAAGTGACCGTCACGGTCGCCCGGCAGGCGATTCCCCTGACCCGTCCGGTCGCGCCGTCCAGTCCCGACGGCGTATCCACTGCCACCACCGGCAAGTCGCTCGCGCCCGCGGCCTCGATCGCCGAGCGGATGGGCTCGCGGACGTCGCCCTTCAAGCCGGTGCCGAGGAGGGCGTCGACCAGGACGGTGGCGCCGTCGAAGCCGGGCGCGCCCCCCGCGTCCGGCTTCCCCCTGACCGGGAGCCCCATCGGCTCGACGAGCGCCCACTGGAGAGCGGCATCTCCGGAAAGCCGATCGGGATCGACGCACAGGCGGAGCTCGACCTCCCAGCCGGCTTCGAAGAGATGGCGCGCCACGACGAGCCCGTCGCCCCCGTTGTTGCCACCCCCCACCAGGATCGCGGCGCGTCCGGGTCGGGGCCATCGCCGGCGAATCTCGCTTGCCGTCTCGCGCCCCGCGCTCTCCATAAGGGCCGCCCCCGGGAGCCCGGCCTGGGTCGCCGCGGCGTCGACGGCCGCCATCGCCTCGGGCTCGAGGCAGAGCGGGGGGCCGGCGAAGGACTTCACCGGCGGTTGAGCCTCACGTCGTGAACGCTTCCTTCACTTTGCGCCAGAAGCCGCCTTCTTCCCCGGGCGGTGCCAGGTTCTCGGACTCCCGAAGCTCCTCGATCCGGGCGCACTCTTCGACGGTCAGCCGCTTCGGGATCCAGACCTTCACCCGGACCAGCTGGTCGCCCCGGCCGTCCGACTCCAGCCGCGGCAGCCCCATGCCCTGAAGCGCCAGCACGCTCCCCGTCTGCGTTCCGGGCGGGATCTCCAGCATCGCCGTGCCGTGCAGGGTGGGCACCTCCACCTCGGCTCCGAGGGCCGCCTGTGGAAACGAGATCGACATGTCGAGCACGACCTCGTCGCCCTGCCGCTCGAACCGCTCGTGGGGCTTGACCTCGAGGACGACCAGCAGATCCCCGGCGGGGCCTCCGCGCGGACCGGCGTTCCCCTCGCCGCGGAGCGTCAGGTAGTTCCCGGTCTCGACTCCGGGAGGGATGCGCACCTTGATCTGCCGGTCGCCGCGGCGCCGTCCCTCGCCACCGCAATCCGGGCAGGGGTCGGAGATGACCTTGCCCTCACCCTGGCAGGCGGGACAGGGCTGGATGCTCACGAACTGGCCGAAGATCGAGCGTTGTGTGCGCTTCACCTCGCCCCGCCCGCCGCACTCGCGGCACGGGACCGGATCCCCCCCCACGCTGCCGCTTCCCTGACAACGTTCGCAGGCCTGGAGCAGCTGCGCGCGGATCGTCTTCTCGACTCCAGTGGCGACCTCCTCGAGCGTGACGCGCATCCGCATCTGGGCGTCGCTGCCGCGCAAGGGGCCCCGGCTGCGCGGGCCACGTCCGCGGCCGAAGAGATCCTCGAACCCGCCGAAGTCCCGCATGAAGGCCCGGAGCGCATCCGCCAGGTCGAAGTCGAACGGCCCCGCTCCCGGACCCGGCCGCACGCCGGCGTGGCCGAACCGGTCGTAGCGCGCCCGGCTGTCCGGATCGCGCAGCACCGCGTACGCCTCGCTGGCCTCCTTGAAGCGCTCCCCGGCGTCGGGGTCGTCGGGGTTGCGATCCGGGTGATAACGCATCGCGAGCCCGCGGTAGGCGCGCTTGATCTCATCGGCGTCGGCGCCGCGGCCGACCCCCAGCACCTCGTAGTAGTCGCGCTTGGGCATGGATATCGCCGGATCAGGAAGGGGGTCGCGAGACCGCGGACAGGAGCCGGGCCGTGTACTGGACCAGCGCCACCACGCGCTCGTAGGGCATCCGCGTCGGGCCGATCACGCCGATCGTGCCGCGCACGGCACCGACCTCGTAGTGCGTCGTCACCAGGCTGAAATCCAGCAGCGGGGGTTGGCTGTGCTCGTCCCCGATCGAGATCACCATCCCCCTGGCGCGGCGCAGGTAGAGGGCTTCGGCGAGCAGGTCCCGGCGCTCGGTGAGCTCGAGGAGGTTGCGCAGGTTCTCCCGGTTGGAGAACTCGGGCTGGGCGGCCAGGCTGGAAGCCGGCCCGAGGATGATGTCGTCTCCCGCCGGCGGGGGTGCGAAGGCGGTATCGGCCTGCTCGAGGAAGATGTTGAGCAGCTCGGCGTGCTCGGCCGGGGGATCGCCCAGCCGGACGCGATACGTTTCGCGCACCTCGCGGAGGGAGAGCCCGGCCAGCCGCTCGTTGAGAAGCGAGGCCACCGCGCCGAGCTCCGACTCGGCGATCTCGACCGGCGTCTCCACGAAGATCGTCCTTACCGGACCCGAGGCGATCGCGATGACGATGAGGATCCGCTCGCTGGAAAGCGCGACGATCTCGATCCGCTCGAGGACCCCGGTGGCCGGGCTCGGCCCGAGGCCGATCCCGAGCTCGCTGGTCACCACCGACAATGCCTGGATGGCGCGCCGCAGGATCTCGTCCCCGGGGCCCGTTCCGCCGACGCTCTCCTCGAGCCGCCGGACCTCCTCGGGCGAGACGCGCTCGATCTGCATCAGGCTGCGCACGTAGTACCGGTACGCCTTGTCGGTCGGGATGCGCCCGGCGCTCGGATGAGGCTGGGTCAGATAGCCGCGCTGGGTCAGGTCGCTCATCGTGTTCCGGATGGTGGCCGGGCTCAGGCCCATGTCGTTCTTCCGGGCCACCGTCCGGGACGCCGTCGGCTCGGCGGTCTCCACGAAGTTGCGGATAACCGTCGCCAGGATGCGTTCCTCGCGCGGGCTCAGCTCGTATTCGTCCATGCTCGCCACCGTTGGAAGCTATTTCCCCCCCCGGATCCCATCAAACGGGGGCCGGGTCCGGATGCCCGTCTTCAGCGTCCCGACAGGGACTCCAGGATCGCGTCCAGCACCAGGAACCCGCGCTCCGTGCACGCCACTCGTCCTTCCCGGCGCCGCAGCATCCCCCGCCCGACCAGCCCCTCGACGATCGGGCGCGCCTGCGGGCGCGCGAGCCCCGGGTGATCCTCCGGCAAGCCCCGCACCGTCCGGAGTCCCAGATAGAGCGACTCCAGGTCTCGCTCCGCCGGACCCAGCACCTCCACGAACTCCCGCGGGTCGGCCCCCGTTTCCAGCGCTCGAGCCCAGCCCTCCAGCGAAGCGACGTTTGCCCAGCGCCGCTCGCCGTCGTAGGAATGGGCGGCCGGGCCCAGCCCGAGGTACGAGGCTCCGCTCCAGTAGGACTGGTTGTGACGCGAGCGGTGGCCGGGACGGGCGAAGCTCGATACCTCGTAATGCTCGAACCCCCGCCGCCTGGCCGCCCGGCAGGCGCGAAGGTACTCGGCGCCGTACCCCGCGTCGTCGAGGGTGAGGCGGGCCCCGCCGGCAGCCCGTCGGTGGAACGGCGTCCCGGGCTCGAGGGTCAGCCCGTAGAGCGAGAGATGGGTGATCGGCAGCTCGAGCGCCGCCCCGAGATCGGCGGGCCACGCCCTCCGCCGATCCTCCACGGCCAGGTTGAAAACGAGGTCCAGGGAGACGTCCGCGAACCCGGCTTCCGCCGCGTCCGCGACAGCATCCCGCGCGCGGGCCGCACCGTGGTCGCGGCCCAGAAAGCGAAGCCGATCGGGATCGAACGACTGCGCCCCCACCGAGATCCGGGTCACGCCCCGCTCGCGGTAGCGGGCGTAGAGCCCGGCGCCCACGTCGGAGGGGTTGACCTCCACCGTCCACTCCATGTCCGGGTCTGGCTCGGCGACCGCCAGGGCCAAGTCGGCCAGCCGCAGGAAGCCTCCGCCGCTCAGCCGGGACGGGGTGCCTCCCCCCCAGTACAGGGTGGCCAGCGGCCCCGCTTCGAACGCCCCGCGCGCCCGCCAGACCTCGATCTCGCGCTCCACCCCGTCGAGGAACGCGGTCTCGCGCGCCGCGTGGGGCCGCACGTTGTAGAAGGCGCAGTACGGGCAGCGGTACGTGCAGAAGGGGACGTGGACGTAGAGGTGGATCCCGGCTGTCACCGACCCTCCCTGGGGGGCTTCGTCAGGGGCTGGCTGTAGCGGTTCCCGGCGTGGGATCTCGCCAGCCCGAGCAGCTCGAGCCCGGTCAAGGTGGCGAGCGTCTCGGCCAGCGGTACCCGCGCCGCCTCGGCCAGCCGCTCGGCGGTCGTGGGGGCCTCGCCGAGCGCGGCCAGGACGCGATCGCGGGGAGGCCCGTCCGGGTCGGACGCGGGGCGGGCCGGGCGCTCCTCCAGGCCAGGCAGCTCGCCCAGCTCCTCGAGCACTTGATCCGGCGAGAGCACCGGCCGGGCGCCGTCGACCAGGAGGCCGTTGACGCCGGCCGCGTTGGGCAGAAAGGGATGGCCCGGCACGGCCATGACCTCGCGCCCCGCGGCGAGGGCGTGACGGACGGTCGTCAGCGCCCCTGATCTCTCGGCCGCCTCGACCACGACGACGATCCGCGCGAGCCCGGCGATGATGCGGTTCCTGCGAGGAAAATGATACGGCAGCGGCGCTGTCCCCGGAGGGAACTCGGTCACCAGGCACCCCTCGCGGGCGATCCGCGCGGCCAGCTTCCGGTTGGAGGGAGGCGCCGCCACGTCGAGCCCGCCGCCGAGGACGGCGACGGTCGGCCCACCTGCGGCGAGCGCCCCGGCGTGCGCGCTGGCGTCGATCCCGACCGCGCATCCGCTCACGACGACGATTCCCCGCCCCGCGAGGCCGGCCCCGAGGCGCTCGGCCATCGCGCGTCCCATCGGAGTCGCCTTCCGCGAGCCCACGACGGCCACCGCGGTCCCGCAGAGAAGCCCGACGTCGCCGGAGCAGTGGAGCTCTTCGGGCGGATCGGAGATCGCCAGCAGCAGCGGCGGATACTCCGGCGACCCGCGCCGGACGATCCGCGAGGCTTGCGAGAGCCCTCGGT
>JBOHRQ010000073.1:0-9706 GCA_050732875.1 Gemmatimonadota bacterium
TTCCGTGCATGGTGCCCTCCAGGCGTGGGATGGGTCGATGAGCTGGATCGGTCCTGGACCCGCGGATGCGGCGGGCGATATGGGAGGGGAGAGGCTCCTGCAGTCGTCGCGCTAGCCGCGCTCGCACGGACAAGGCAGGAACCAGTGTATTGTAGGATGACGCCGCCATGGCGGTCAAACGCCAGTCGTAGTGGGCCGGGCCGGGCGGCCGCCGTCGGCTCCCGGGTCAACCCCGCTCGATCAGCTCGATCTCGATTCCGTCGGGATCCTGGATGAAGGCGATACGGCTGCCTCCCTCGCTCACCCGATACGGTCCCCGCGAGAAGTCGATTTCGTGCTTAGCGAGCTCTTCCCTGACCTCATCCAGGTTCCCGACACCAAAGGCGAAGTGCCCGAACTGGCTTCCCAGCTCGTAGTCGCGGCCGTCGTGATTGTAGGTCAGCTCGATCGGATGCTGGCCCCGCTCGTCGACCAGGAAGACGAGCGTCGCGTCGGCCTTCTCGAGGACCCTTCTACGCTCTTCGCGGAGCCCCAGCACCTCGGTGTAGAAACGGACCGAGCGATCGAGGTCCTTGACTCGGATCATCGTGTGAAGGAGTTCGGATTTCATGGGGATCCCTTCTCTGGATTACCAGCGCGGCCGATCGGACTGGGGTCGATCCATCCCGCCTGCGATTTCTCGTGGACGGTGGAGCGCCCGGCCCGCCAGGCGCGGACCACCTCCCCGAGGTCGCGCCCCTCGACGGCGACCTGGCGGTTCAGCTCCCGCATGGCGCGGGCGTCCAGGGCGTCCCCCAGCGTGTCCAGGGCGTCGGCCAGGCCGGGGTGACGTTCCAGCGTCTCCCGCCGCGCGACGGGCGCCGCCTCGTAAGGCGGAAAATAGCGGCGATTATCCTCGAGCACTACGAGGTCCATCGCCTCGATCCGGCCGTCGGTCGAGTTCGCCACAGCGACGTCGATCTCGCGCTCGGCGAGAGCGCGGTACATGAGGCCCAGGTCCATCTGGCGGATCTGTCCGAAGTCGAAGCCGTAGGTCTTCTTGAGGCCGGGGTAGCCATCCTCCCGGGCCATGAACTCGGGCCCGAACCCCGCCGTCATCCCTGCGGCGACCGGCGCCAGGTCGCTGATCGTCTCGAGGCCCGACGAGTCCGCGTCCGCCCTCCGGACGACCAGCGCGAACGTGTTCTCGAACCCCAGCGGCGGCCCCCACACCAGATCCCATCGCTCGGCATAAGCCTCGGAGACCTCGCGATAGACCCGCTCCGGATCCTGGATCGGAGGCCGCTCCAGGATCGCGGTCAGGGCCGTGCCGGTGTATTCCGGGTACAGGTCGATCTCGCCGCCCACCAGCGCGCTGTGGCAGACGAACGTGCCGCCCAGGTGAAACCGGCGCTCGACCGGGATCCCGCGCGCCTCCAGCTCCTGGGCCAGGATCTCGCCCAGGACGTTCTGCTCGGTGAAGTTCTTGGACCCGATCACGACGGCGTCGCCGGACCCGCACGCGGAAACGAGAGCGAGGAGAAGCCCGGCGCCGCGTCGCGCCGATCGTCTCACGCCGGCCTTCCCTCGACGCGCCGCTCGCCGTAACCCGCCGGGGTGACCCGCCGCTCCAGGAGCCCCAGCAGACCGTCGGCCACGAGCGCGAGAAGCGCCGCGGGGACCGCCCCCGCCAGGATCACCGTGTCGTCCACCATCGCCAGTCCCCGGAAGATATAGACGCCCAGCCCGCCGGCGCCGATCGCGGCGGCGATGGTGGCGATCCCGACCGAGATCACGGTCGCGACCCGCACGCCCGACAGGATCACGTTCGCCGCCAGCGGCAGCTCGACCCGGGTGAGGAGCTGCCGGTCGGTCATCCCGAGCCCCCGGCCCGCCTCGCGGACCGCGGCATCGACCCCGCGGATCCCGGCGTGGGTGCCGCGCACGATCGGGAGGAGGGCGTACAGCGTGAGCGCCACGATCGCGGTCCTGGCCCCGACCCCGCCGATGAACGGCACCGGGATCAGGAAGCCGAACAGCGCCAGGCTGGGAATCGTCTGGAGGATGTTGGCGGTGCCCATGACGACGCGTTCCCATCGCCGCCAGCGGGTGGCCGCGATCCCGAGCGGAACGCCGATCGCCACGGCCACCGCCACCGCGATCGCGACCATGGTGACGTGCTCGACTGTGAGCTGGGAGACCTGGCCGGCGTTGTCGCGCAGAAACCGGAGCAAGTCACCCATCCGGCGCTCCGTCGAGCGTCCGGACCAGCGCCCGGACCTCGGGATGCTGCGACGACAGGAACTGTTCCGGGGCCGCGACCTCGGCCAGGCCGCCGTCCGCCAGGAGCCCGATCCGGTGCCCGATCGCCAGCGCTTCCCGGACGTCGTGGGTGACGAACAGGGCCGCCTTCCCCAGCCGGTCCATGAGGTCCTTGAACTCGCGCTGGAGCTCGAACCGCGTCATCGGATCGAGGGCGCCGAACGGCTCATCCAGGAGAAGGAGCGGCGGATCGGCGGCCAGCGCGCGCGCCACGCCCACCCGCTGGCGCTGACCTCCGGAGAGCTGGTGCGGCCAGCGACCGCCGTACTCGTTCTCCGGCAGGCCGACCAGCGCCAGGAGCTCCGCGGTCCGCCGGGCCACGCGGCCGCGGTCCCAGCCCAGGAGGTCCGGCACGAGCGCCACGTTGCCCGCCACCGTCAGGTGCGGCAGCAGGCCGATCTCCTGGATCACGTACCCCGTCCGGCGGCGGAGCGCGACCGGGTCCCAGTCACCGGTCGGCCGTCCGGCCACCCGGATCTCTCCCGCGGCAGGCTCGAGGAGGCGGTTGACCAGCTTGAGGACGGTCGTCTTGCCGACCCCCGAGCGGCCGACCAGGACCACCGTCTCGCGCGCCCCGACCGAGAGCGACAGCCCGTCAAGGACGCTCCGGCCGTCCGTGAGCGCGTAGCCGACCTGGTCGAACTCGACGGCCGGGCGGTCGGCCGGGGAACCGTCCGGCCGCGGGGCACGTTCCTCATTCACGGAAAGCGATTGGCCATTCTCAGCGATCCGTTAATATAGGAAGCCATGACGGTCCCCACCCGAACCGTCGCCCTCGAGCTGAGCGACTCTCAAGCTCCCGCCCTCCAGGAGCGATCGGGCGATGGGTGGGTCGTGTTCGTCGACACCACCCCGACGGCAGCCGCGGCATTCGCCCACTCCGTCGCCCGCGGGCTGTCGGATCATCCGCGCTGGCTCAACTGCCGGTACCTCTACGACGAGGTCGGGAGCGATCTCTTCGGCAGGATCACCGAGCAGCCCGAGTACTATCTGACCCGGGCCGAGACCGAGATCCTGGCCCGCCAATCCGACGCCATCCGCGCGGCGGTCGGCGCCGTCCCGATGGTGGAGCTGGGAGCGGGGATGGCGGTCAAGACGCGCCACCTTCTGGCCGCCTGGGCGCGGGCCGGCGAGCCGGTGGAGTACATTCCGATCGACATCGACGCGTCGGTGCTGACGACAGCCGTCCAGCGGCTGGCCGGGGAGTTTCCCGGCATCGCGATCACCGGGCTCGCTACCTCCTACGAGCGCGGGCTCGACCTGATCGAGGCTCAGTCCCCGCTGTGTCTCGTCTTCCTCGGCTCCACGATCGGCAACTTCAACCCCCGGGAGACGGACGCCTTCCTGGCGCGCCTGGCCCGCTCGCTACTTCCCGAGGACCAGGTGCTCTTGGGGGTCGACCTGCTGAAGCCGGTGGAAGAGCTCGAGGCCGCCTACAACGATGCCGCCGGCGTCAGCCGGGAGTTCACCCGGAACCTCTTTCGCCGCATGAACCGCGAGCTGGGCACCGAGGTGCCGGTCGACTCGATCGAGCACGTCGCCTACTGGAACGACCGCCTGGAGCGGATCGAGATCTACGCGCGGTTCGACCGCACCGTGCAGCTCGAGCTTCCCTCTATCCGCCGCACCTTCCGGATCGCCGCCGGCGAGATGATCCTCACAGAGATCAGCCGCAAATACCGCCTCGAGGCGGTCGAGTCCGATTTCGCGCGCTTCGGCTTCGCCCTGACGCACGCATTCACCGACGACGCCCGCCAGTTCGGGCTCCTTCTCTTCCGACGGATCGAGCCCGGCGCCCGCCCCGACCTCGCCGTCCGCCTGGCCGCAGAGCTCCAGCGCACACGCCGGCGGACGCTGGATCTCATCGACGCCCTCGATGACGAGCGGCTCGAGCGCCAGGTGCTGCCGATCCTGAGCCCCATCGCATGGGATCTGGGCCACATCGCCGAGTTCGAGGAGCTGTGGCTGGTCCGAACCGTCGACGCGATCATCGGCGGCAGCGAGGCGAGCGGGCTGGCATCCGACTTCGACGCCGTCCAGACCCCGCGCAGCGAGCGAGCGCTGCTGGAGCTGCCCTCACGGCGCGAGCTCCTGGAGCGGCTGGAGAGGGTGCGGCGGGAGTCGCTCGGCCGGCTCTCCCGGATCGACCTCGCGGGCCATCCGCTCCTGGCGGGCGGCTTCGTCTACCACCTGCTCGCCCAGCACGAGGCCCAGCACCAGGAGACGCTCCTCCAGGCGGTCGCCAGGATGGACGACCTCGCCTACGAGCCCGCCCACCGCGAGGCCACGCCCCGGGCCTCGCTCCCTCCGGACACCGAGATGGTGATCATCGCCGATGGGCCCTTCCCGGTCGGCGCGCGTGGCGTCCCCGAGGCCTACGACAACGAGAAGCCGGTTCACTGGGTGGACCTCGAAGGCTTCTGGATCGACACCGCTCCGGTGACCAACGGCGCCTACCTCGAGTTCATCGAGACGGGCGGCTACGAGCGGCCCGAGTGGTGGGGCGGCGAGGGCTGGGCGTGGCGGTCCGAGCACGGGATCGCCCACCCGCACGGCTGGCGCCGGAACGAGAAGGGATGGGTCGACGTCCAGTTCGGCCACGTCGAGCCGCTCGTCCTTTTCCGGCCCGTCCAGCACGTCTCCTGGTACGAGGCCGACGCCTACTCCCGCTCCGTCGGCAAGCGCCTGCCCACAGAGTTCGAATGGGAAAAGGCGGCGGCCTGGGATCCCGAGGCCCGGATCGCTCGCCGCTACCCGTGGGGGGATCGGGATCCCGATGCCCGCCGCGCCAACCTGGACGCCCGGACCTTCGCCCCGGCGCCCGTCGGCGCGTACCCGCTAGGCCGGTCCTTCTACGGCTGCCACCAGATGGTGGGTGATGTCTGGGAGTGGACGGCCAGCGAATTCCTCCCCTACCCGGACTTCGAGGCCTTTCCCTATCCCGAGTATTCGGAGATCCATTTCGGCAAGGGGTACCGCGTCCTGCGAGGCGGGTCGTGGGCCACCGCCTCGATCCTGGCCCGGAACTCCTTCCGCAACTGGGACCTCCCACGGCGCCGCCAGATCTTCGCCGGATTCCGCTGCGCGAAGGACGCATGAGAGCGTCGGCCCCGGACCCGCTCGGTCCGGGAGAGCTCGGTGAACGGCTGGTGGACCTTCCCGTCGTCGTCGACGGTCACAGGGTGGAGCACGAATCGGTCCCGGTTCCCGGCTACTACGGCGGCCAGTCCCGCCCTACGGGCGTGATCTCGCTGACCGGTGGTGGCCACGAAGGTCGCGGCGAGAACGTCGACTGGACGCCGGAAGAGCAGGCGCGCTTCGCTGACATCTGTGACGAGCTCGTTCCGCGGGTGGCTCGCGGAGCGACCTCCGTCGGCGCCATCAGCCACGCGCTGCAGGAATCGGACGCTCACGCCCATCACCGGTCGGCGATCGAAGCGGCCGCGATCGACCTCGCTCTCGGCCAGGCCGGGACGAGCCTGTTCCGGCTCTCCGACCGTCCCGTCCTGCCCGTTCGATTCTGCCGATCGATCGGCCGCGAGGAGGTGCTGTGGGCGGGTCCTCACGCGGCCATCCACCGCGTGGTGGCCGAGGACCCGGCAGCCCGGATCAAGATCGATTGCCCGCCGGCGGGCTGGCCGGAGGCCATTTGGAAGGCCTTCGCCGGGTCGGGACGGATCGTGATCGTGGACTTCAAGCGCGAAGGCATGCTTCGCCAGGTGGATCTCGCCCATCGCTATCTGCCGGACGCATGGCTGGAGGATCCGCCGCGCGAGGCGCTCTCGCAGGGCGCCGGATGGCGAGGACGGGTCGCGCTGGACGGCTACGTTTCGAGCGCAGCGGACCTGGTGGCCCCACCGCTGTCGCCCGGGGCGATCAACGTCAAGGCACCGCGGGTCGGCGGATTCCTGGAGGCGCTGCGCTGTCTGGCCAGATGCGCGAGCGAAGGCTGGGAGGCCTACATCGGCGGGATGTTCGAGGTCGGCATCGGCCGCGAGCAGGCGCGTGACCTCGCCTCCCTCTTCACGGCCAAGGGGTGGAACGACCTCGCGCCTCTCGACCGGATGGAAGCCTGAGCGGAACTAGCCGCGCTCTCCTCGCGGCGCCGGCTCATCGAGTAGAACCCGCAACCCTCTCCAGCACAGTCTCACCAGCGAGCTCGATGAAACGGATCGCTTGCGCTCGCGACACCGACGAGAAAACGTCGAGGAACTTGTCCAGGGGATCGCCAGCCTCGAGATGGTCCAGCAGCGCCTGGATCGGGACGAGCGTTCCGGCGAACACCGGCGTCCCGCTAACCACGTTCGGGTTCACGGATATGATTTCGCTGAGGTGGCGGTTAGCAACTATGATCCCTCTAGAGTCTAGTGCAGAAGTAGCGAGCGGTCTAACGGATCGCGCATAAGCTGCGTGGCGCGGCGGCCGCATTCAAGAGAGATTCTTTCCCTTTGAGGCGACCGCCGTGCCACGTCAGCTTCATGCGCTGGTTGGGCCGCTAGCAAGTGCACGCAGCCTAGAGCCGTTTGATTGTCGCGATCCAGGCCGGTGCGCCGTCGTCATGGATTCTTGTCTGAAGCCGGTCTGGTTCGATGGTGGTGACGCGCCATCCAGCCGTGAGGCCGAAGCGGCATAACGCCTGAGTTAAGCCGACTTGCGTTGCGTAGCCAACAACGTGGCAAGCTTTTTCTGCCACGTTGTTGGTGTAGCGAAGCAAGGTCGGCTTGAACGAATTGTTAGCTGGCGCGATGGTACGAACCGGGTAGATAGGTAACACTTCAAACCGGCAACTACTTCGGTCGTGTCCTCCTCGCTCGGCTCGACGAGCGGGACTACATCATCCGGGGCTGACCCGGGGCAACCGGGCAGTGTTACCCATGTTCCCGGTTTACTTCGTTACCCATCTTCCCGGTTGCTCAGATTCGTCCCACTACACTGTCCTGCTGACTTCCCGCGCCGACCGCGCCGACGATAGGACACTGACCAAGGTGTTGCCGCTGACGAGTGCCGCCACGCCGGCCACCCAGAAGCCGCCAAAGAAGACATCCAGAATCCACCCCAGAACAATCCCAGCTCCCCCGAGGGAAATGAAAAAGGCGGCAGTGAGTACGATGCCCCCGATGAGGCCCACCACCCAGAAAACCAGCCACCGGGACGCGGCGATCCCCTCTCGACGCAGCGCCAGATATTGGCAGATCCCGGCCAGGCTGCTGCTCACCACCGTGAGCAGAATCGGCTCGACCGGACCCGGGATGATCCCCAGCACTCCAGTTGCCGTGAGTGGCCAGAAAACGGCCGTGAGAAGGGCGAATCCCAGGGCGGTCGCCAGTATCCAGGAAGCGACCCGCGCGCCGTGGGAGCGAAGGACTAGGATCTGGGACGCACCGAGAATCGCGCCCGCCACGAGGAGCCCGAGGAGCATGGCAGCATAGGAGACAAGACTGTTCTCGATCGCTTGCTCCTGCCACTGCCAGTAGCGCTCGAAGTCAAGCCCGTATTTGATAGGAAATTGGATCGTCACGAAGACGACCAAAGCCACTCCGAGCCCAAGCGCGTTTGCCGCGGTCCACTTGAAGAGAAATGTGTTCTCCATCGTCTACCCTCCAGTTTTCAGTGCCAGCTAACGCTCAGGAAATGAGCGGTGAGGCGCGGCGCCCGCCGAGATGCCGTTCGGATTGCATGGCGCCGTGGTACCGCGGCTCGTCCGCTCCCTTCCCCTGTTAGCCAGCGTCTCGCTGGGGACGTAGCGGTTCTCTCGTGAGCACGAGCAATGCCGCTTCGGCATCTGCACCGAATGCATGTACTTCTGCATACTTGGCACGGAGCGTTTTCTCAATGTCCGCTGTCGTGCAGTTGCCGAGCCGAACCCACACGACCTTGGGCGGTGGTCCGCGCAGAAAACTGCGCTGGCGGAAGTCATCGTCCTTGGTAACGATAGCGAAGCCTTCTGCTACCGCATGACCCCAGACCCGCTCGTCCGCGGCTGATGCAAGGCCAAAGTCACGCACATGGGCCGAGTTCGGGAATAGGTCGGCCAGCTGCGCCACCAACCGCGGTGACAAGTTCTGATCGAAGAGGAGCTTCAGTCGGTGGCCCCGGCCGGAGGGCCCTACGCCGCGGGGCCGGTGAGGTGCCGCTCCCGATCGGCCGCGAACGCGAGGGCCGCCCGAATGTCCTCGCGCTCGAGGTCCGGAAAGTCAGCCAGAATGTCATCCTCGCTCATGCCGCCCGCGAGGTAGTCGAGGATGTCGTAGACCGTGATGCGAAGACCGCGGATGCACGGCTTGCCGCTGCGCTTCCCGGGCTCGATGGTGATCCGCTCACGGTAGTCCATGTCATAACAGAGTAGGCTGTTCGGTGTGGACCAGCAAGGGTTGCTGGCGGTCAAGAACTCCGGAAGGTGGAACGCTGGCTAACGCCATGCCGTTCACCTGCGGGGCGCGCAGCGGACCGACAGGTGCAACGGCTTGTTCTGCGGCACGGCGCTCAGTCTTGGCCGGGTGAGAGATAGTCCCCATTCTCGAGATCCTGTGCCCAGGTTTCGAAACCAGAGGCGAACTCCTCGAGGGCCGAGAGCACGGACTCCGGCGTCCACTCTCCCACCTCATCCCACTTCAGTTGATCCTTCACCTGCCGCAAGAAGTCGAGCCCGTGCTCCTCGTAGAGGGCGGCGGCTCGGAGGTTCAGCAGGACCTGATACCAGGCGTACGTCTGGCCGCGCTCTCCGACGGGAAGGTCGCGCATGAAGCCCCAATCGAGCGAGAGCACCGGAGGCGTGTATCCCTCGATAAAGTCCCACCACTCCCTGCGGCTGCTCTCTGCCCACTCGGGATAGGAGCTGCGAACGAACGCGTACGCGAAGTAGGTGGCGAGAAATTCCTCGAACCATCTAACCGAAGAGTACGGGCGAGGACTATCAGGGTGGAGGTACTGCTTGTTCGCGAGGTGGCCGAACTCATGGAGCATGACGAACTGGACGCGTCGCAAGTTGGCGTCGTCATCGGGCCCGAGGATCAGCACGCCCTCCTCCAAGGACGCGGGAACACCCATCAGAAGATCCTGCACCCATCCCCACGGCGAACCGTAGGGATAGGCATCGCCATCTGCACCCGGATTCCACGGATCGAACCAGTCCTCCGGACGGAGGACGGCCAGGTGAAGTGGGAAAGAGCTGCCGAGTTCGCTCTCGAAATATGCCGCGCACTCTTCCACGAGTGCCGCGAGCCGCTCGGCATGCGCCCGGTCGGTTGCAGCGAAATACACGGTTACACGCCCGACCTTGGTCCTGCGCCCCGAAATTTGAACCGCTTGGGGCACTATGAAGTGCTAAGGCTGAGGGGGATGATTCCCTCCGCAGTCAGAAACTCGATCGGTGCCTGGTAGTTGAGGCTCGAGTGCCTCCTCTCGT
>JBOHRQ010000074.1:0-9662 GCA_050732875.1 Gemmatimonadota bacterium
GCGGCCTCTGGATCGCCGCGGCGGTGATCGTCCTGCTGGGCTGGCTCCTCCGCCGCCGCGCGCTGCGCCGTGAGATCGAGCGCCGCAAGGCCGGCGAGGACGCGGCCCTCGGCCCGCCCGAGGACCATTCGCTGGGCGTCGAGGAATGGGAGCGGACGTGGGAACACGAGGACGACGCGTGGCGGGGGTAGGGTTGGGGGGCGGGAGATCCGGCCCCGCCGGCGTTATCTTTGTAGTGGAGGGGTGGCCGAGCGGTTAAGGCACCGGTCTTGAAAACCGGCAGGCGTTCAAGCGCCTCGTGGGTTCGAATCCCACCCCCTCCGCCAAATCCTGCCGTCCCGTGTGTAAGTCGATTTGCACACTGCCACGGAAGGGTTCGGTCTGCAGGGCCGTGTGTAATTCGACTTACACACCGCGCCGGACATCGGATGCCCATGCCCGATAGGACACCCGCGCATTTTTGACACCCTGAACGCGATCGAGGTATTTTCATTGTCCGGCGGCGTGCGGGCGCCGGAGAGCTTCGAGCGGAGAGGTGGCCGAGTGGTCGAAGGCGGCACCCTGCTAAGGTGTTATACGGGTAATCCCCGTATCGAGGGTTCGAATCCCTCCCTCTCCGCCATTATCCATATGGCCGCTGAGGATGCCCGATATCTGCGTTGATCTCGGGCATCCTGAGCAGCTTCGATCGTCTGTAGATCCCGCCGGAACACTTCCGGAAGCTTATCTTAGGAGCAGAGCTCTTCGATCTCGGTGCGGGCGTCGTGGACGGCGCAGCACATGGTCCACAGCTCGCGCTCCTCGGCGGCTGAAAGCCGGGCGGTGACGTACATCTCGTAGCCCCTCGGGAAACACTCGGCCATGATCGCGAAGATCTCGTCCGCCGGATGGCCCTCGAGGGCGGGATAGGGGAGGTCCGGCGGCTCGAGCTTTTCGGGCACCGCCACCGAATGCACCCGGTCCCGCTGGCGGGCGCTCCGCCAGAGGAGGAGGGCCAGGATCGTGGTGCACGCCAGGCCGTGCAGCGCGAGCAGGGCGAAGACGAAGAACTCGATCACCCGCCCAATATTTCACCCTCGGAAGAGGCGGTCAACGAATGACAGATCTCCACGACGGCGCGGTCCGGGTCCGCTTCGCCCCGAGCCCGACCGGGTTCCTCCACGTGGGCGGGGCGCGCACGGCCCTCTTCAACTGGCTGTGGGCGCGTCACGCCGGAGGAACGATGGTGCTGCGTATCGAGGACACCGACCTCGAGCGCTCCACCCGGGAGATGATCGAGGCCATCCTCGAAGGGCTGGCGTGGCTGGGGATCGACTGGGATGAGGGGCCGTTCTACCAGTCGAGTCTCCGCGAGCACCATCAGGCGGTGGCGCGGGAGCTGCTGGAGTCGGATCACGCCTACGCCTGCTTCTGCACCTCGGATGAGCTGGCGGCGGAGCGCGAGGCGGCGATCGCCAGCAAGGAGTCCTACGTCTACAGCGGCCGCTGCCGGGCGATCGACCCCGAGGCGTCGCGGGCGCGCCGGGCAGCCGGGGAGCACAACACGATCCGCTTCCGCGTGCCGGCCGGGGAGACCGCGTGGGAGGACGTCGTCCACGGCCCGACCCGCTTCGCCAACGAGACGATCGGCGACTTCATCATCCTGCGCTCGGGCGGCGCTCCCGTCTACAACCTCGCGGTAACGGTCGACGATCGCGACATGGCCATCACGCACGTGATCCGCGGGGACGACCACATCTCGAACACGCCGAAGCAGATCCTGCTGTACCGGGCGCTCGGGGCCCCGGTCCCCGTCTTCGGCCACGTGCCGCTGATCCTGGGTCCCGACAAGCGCAAGCTGTCCAAGCGCCACGGCGCCGTCGCGGTCACCGCGTATCGCGACCTGGGCTATCTCCCGGACGCGTTCGTGAACTTCCTGGCGCTGCTGGGGTGGTCCCCCGGAGACGATCGGGAGGTGCTCGACCGACGCGAGCTGATCGAGCTTTTCACGCTGGACCGGATCACCGGCAAGAGCGCGATCTTCGACGTCCAGAAGCTGGAGTGGCTGAACGGCCAGCACCTCTCACGCATGAGCGGGGCGGAGCTGGCGGATCTGGCGCGGCCCCTGTTCGTGGAGGCGGGCGTGGCATCGCCCGACCAGCTCGAGCGCCCCTGGTTCACGAGCCTCATGGACCTGGTCAAGGTCCGCTCGCGGACGCTCCGGGATCTGGTCGCCCAGGGTCGGCCCTTCTTTCCGGGGCCGGTCGAGTACCGCGAGGACGCGGTCCGAAAGTTCTGGAAGGACCCGGCGGCGGCGCGCGAGGCCCTAGGTGTCGCGGCCGAGTTTGTGGACGGGCGCGAAGCCTTCGACGACCTCGAGGCGACCGAGCGCGACCTGCGGGCCCTCTGCGAGGGGCGGGGCGTGTCGGCGGGGAAGGTCATGCAGGCCCTGCGGGTGGCCCTGACGGGCGAGCGGGTGAGCCCGGGGATCTTCGAGACGATGGCGATGATGGGGTGCCCGCTCGTCGTCGAGCGGATCGCCGCCGCGCGCGACCATCTGGCCGCCGGGATGGCGGCCGGGCGGAGTGGATGAGCGGATCGCGGCGGACGGGGCGACTGGCGGGGCTCGATCCCCGCCCGGAGGTCCTCGACGGGCGGGTCCCCGAGGTCCGCGCCCGGGTCGGCGCCTCGCTCGCCGAGGCCGGACACCCGGGCTACCGGACGGACCAGGTCGTCCACGCGATCTATGCCGGCCGGGTCGGCTCGTGGGCCGCCATGACGACGCTTCCCCTGGCTCTCCGGGAACGCCTGGAGAGCGGCTTCCGCTTCCCCTCGATCGCGCTCGAGGAGACGCGCTCCTCGACGGACGGAACGACCAAGTTCCTGTGGCGGCTGCTGGACGGGGAGGCGGTCGAGTCGGTGCTGATCCCGACCCGTTCGCGCGACACGCTCTGTCTCTCGAGCCAGGCCGGGTGCGCGCTCGCGTGCTCGTTCTGCGCGACCGGCCAGCTCGGCTGGCGGCGCGACCTCACCGCCGGTGAGATCGTCGACCAGGCGCGCCAGCTCCTGGCGCGTCGTGGCCGGGAGGACCCGGGCGCCAACGTGGTCTTCATGGGAATGGGGGAGCCGCTCCTCAACTGGGAGAGCCTCACCACGGCGCTCGACGTCCTCATGGACCCGGAAGGGCTCGACATCGGGGCCCGGCGGATCACCGTGTCGACGGTCGGGGTGCCCGCCCGCATGGTGGAGCTGGGCGAGCGCTACCCGCAGGTCAGGCTGGCGGTCTCCCTCCACGCCGCCACCGACGACGTGCGCGACGAGATCGTGCCGCTGAATCGCCGCCATCCTCTGCGCGAGGTCCTGGCGGCGTGTCGCTTGTGGGCCCAGACGACGGGCAAGCGCTTCACCTTCGAGGTGGTCCACCTGCCGGGGGTCAACGACCGTGCCGAGGATGTCGCGGCGCTGGCCCGGGTGGCGCGAGATCTCCCGGTCCACATCAACCTGATGCGCTACAACCCGATCCCGGGCGTCGCGTACCGTCGGCCACGAGGCCGGGAGACCGCCGCGTTCCGCGACGCCCTCCGGTGCGAAGGCGGAATCACGGTGACGATCCGGCGAAGCCGGGGGATGGATATCGAAGGCGCCTGCGGACAACTCCGCCTGGCCCGCGAGGCGGAGCTCGCCGTCCGGGGCGCCGAGGGGGAGGAATGAGACCCACCGTCGGCATCCTGAAGCCCGGCTCGACCTTCGCCGACATGATCCTGCGCTTCGGCGACTACGACGCGTGGTTCACGCGAGCACTCGGCTCCACGGTCCGGACCCGGGTGCATGGCCCCGACGGCCGGCTTCCCGACCGTGATTCCGCCGATGCCTGGATCATCACCGGAGCGCGGGGCTCGGTCCTGGACGACGACGTCCGGGTCGACCGGCTCAAGGAGTGGATCCGGGACGCGGTCGAGGAGGAAGTCCCGCTCCTCGGGGTATGCTACGGCCATCAGGCCGTGGCGGCGGCCCTCGGGGGCCGGGTCGAGCGCCACCCGGCCGGCTGGGAGCTGGGGACGGTGGAGATCGAGCTGACCGAAGCGGGCAGGTCCGATCCCCTGTTCGCTGGATACCCGGCCCGGTTCCTGGTTCAGACGACGCACGAGGACCAGGTCGTCGAGGCGCCCCCGGAGGCTGCGCTGCTGGCCCGGAACGACCACAGCCCCTTCCAGGCGCTGGCGATCGGATCGGCGTGCCGGACGGTCCAGTTCCACCCCGAGGTCGACGCGCCGATCGCCCGTGACTTCGTCGACCGCAGAAGGCACCTGATCGAGCGGCCGCCGTCCGTCGCCGAGGCGCCGCTCGGCGGCCGGCTGCTCGTCAACTTCGTGCGCAGCTTCGTCCCGGCGGCGGCCGCTGAGCATGGCCGGCCTTCGGATGCCTGAGGCGGTCTAGGCTCCCGCGCGACCGAGCCGCTCCAGCAGCCGGTCCTCGGCCACGTAGTCGAATTGCCGCGGATCGAGAAGGGGCGGCGTCTCCCGCTCCCAGGTCACCGTTGCCAGGAGGCCCTCCGACCGATCGATGGGATCGCGGTGCCCGAGCTCGCGGCGGATCCGCGAGGTGTCGGCGACCAGCGGTTGCGTCCAGTCCACCGAGGCCGTCCGCGCGGCGGGCCAGGACGCCGCGGGGACCTCGACGACGTCGCCCTTCCATCCCGCCGCCCTGGCGATCTCCCGAACCCAGCCGGTCTCGGTCAGGGCGTCGCTGTCGCCGACGTTGTAGACCGCTCCCGCCGCCCGGTCGTCGGTCGCCGCGAGGGCGATCGCGGCGGCCACGTTGCCGACGTAGCCGCGGGTCCACCGCCAGCCGGCCTGCCCCTCCTCGAGGAGGATCGCCGTCCGGCCGTCGTCCATCCGCTTGAGGTACGGGAGGATCCGGTGCTGCCGGTCGCCGGGGCCGTACACCATCGGGAGCCTGAGGACCGTGGCCGCCGGGCCCGCGCCCTCCATCACCGCCCGCTCGACCAGGATCTTGTCGTAGTCCCGGATCCACGGGTCCTGCCGGTCCGCCGATCCCCGGTAGGGATAGAGCCGCTCCCGGAGCGGCGCCTCCTCGTCGTAGGGAATGGGCTCGACCGGGCCTTTTGACTGCCCGCGGAACCGGTCGAAGGCACGGTAGACGTCCTGGCTGCTCGCCACGACCAGACGCTCGGCCACGCCCCGGAAGAGCTCGGCGCAGTCGCGGGCCTCGTCCTCGGTGTAACCGATCATGTCGATCACGACCCGCGGCTCGATCGACCGAAGCTCGCGAGCATGCCCGGCGATCGCCCGGCGATCCCCGAGCACCCGGCGCACCTTCGGCGTCAGATCGACGGTCGTGTGGCCGCGGTGAAAGACCGCGACATCGTGGCCGTCCGCGAGAAGCCGCGCGACCACGTGCCGGCCGATGAAGCCGGTGCCGCCGACGACGAGGTATCGGTCCGTCATGGACGAAGCAGCCTATCCCCGCCGCCCGGGCCTCGCCAGCCGTGAGCGGTGGCGCGCTTCGTTCGCCACGCTACAATGCCCGGCGTGCGGGAACCCACCGAGACACGGGATGGGATGAAGCTTGCCGAGCCGGGGGCGGGTTCGGGACCCGACCCCGCCGGCCGCTGGACGGCGCTCGCGATCCTCTCCGTCGCCGAGCTCTTCGCCATGACGACCTGGTTCTCGGCGACCGCGGCCCTGCCCCAGCTCGCCGAGCGGTGGTCGCTGTCGGCGACGGGCGAGGCCTGGCTCACGATCGCCGTGCAGATCGGGTTCGTGGCCGGCGCGCTCGCCTCGGCGTCCCTGACCCTGGCCGACATCCTGCCCCCGCGGCGGCTCGTCCTCTTCGGTGCGATCGGCGCCGCCGCGGCGAACGCGCTGCTGCTCGCGGCCGCTGGATGGGCCTCGGCCATCCTGCTCCGGCTGGCGACGGGCTTCTTCCTGGCGGGCGTCTATCCGCCGGCGCTCAAGTCGATGTCGACCTGGTTCCGCCGGGGACGGGGGGTCGGGCTCGGGATTCTGGTGGGCGCGCTGACGCTGGGATCGGCGACGCCGCACCTGGTGAACGGTCTGGGCGGCCTCGACTGGCGCGTCGTCATCGTGACCACGTCGATCCTGACCCTCGCCGGCGGCGCGCTGGCCGAGTTGGCCGGTCGCGAGGGACCCTTCCCGTTCCCACGCGCTGAGTTCGACCCGCGCCAGTCGGGGCGGGTGTTCGCCAGTCGTGGGGTCCGGTTGGCCACGCTCGGCTACTTCGGACACATGTGGGAGCTCTACGCCATGTGGGGGTGGTTCGCCGGCTTCTACGCCGCGGTCCTCGCCGGGCAGGGTTTCGGGGCGGAGGCCGGCCACCGGGCGGCCTTCGCCGCCTTCGCCGTGATCGGGATCGGGGCCGCGGGCTGCTGGGCCGGCGGCATCCTCGGCGACCGCTGGGGAAGGACGCGCACGACCGCGGCGTCGATGGCGATCTCCGGTGCCTGTGCCCTGTCGATCGGCTGGATGGTCGACGCCGCGCCGGCCCTGGTGCTGGCGGTGGGTCTCGTCTGGGGCTTCGCCGTCGTCGCCGACTCGGCCCAGTTCTCGACCATGGTGACCGAGGTCGCCGACCAGCGCTACGTGGGGACGGCGCTGACCCTCCAGCTCGCGATCGGCTTCACGCTCACCGTGGCGACGCTTTGGCTGGTGCCCCTCGTTCGCGATGCGGCGGGCTGGGGGTGGGCGTTCGTCCTGCTGGCCCCGGGCCCGGCAATCGGCCTGGTGGCGATGCTGCGGCTCAAGGGCGCGCCGGAGGCGAATGCCATCGCAGGAGGTAAGGGATAGGGGGCGGCGAGGCCCCGCTTCGGACCTCGCCGTCCATACCCAGGACTACGAGGCGCTCCGAAAGGCGAGTTGGTATCGCTCGCTACAGAGCGACGCGGCGAACGCGAACAGGAAGCCCTCTGCCGCGGATCCGATTCCACCGGAGACGGTACAGGAAGCCGCTACTCCCGCCCTCGCGCATTCCCAGTAGTTGGCTCGATCGCTGGTCTCCCACGCGGCTTCCGGTCGCGGCGGCACGGCGGCATCGTACTCCGCTTGGGCCATTTCGATCGACAACCTCCTGAAGAGAGGGCCCAGGTTGGAGACCCTCTCCTTGATCGACTTCGGCAGCCAATGATCGAGCGCTACGTTGACGGTCGTCGTCTTGTCGAGGTGGTTGTAATCACCATTGATTCCTCGACCGTTGATTCTTCCGGTGACGGGAGCGAGGGGCGTGTCGTGAACAGCGGCGAGATCCATTCCATTCCAGCGAGAAGCCGGGCCCATCTGCTGTCTGAGAGACCCTCTGCCCTGATGACCCAAGCTCGACCGTGATCCGGAGGAGCTGGGAAGAGTCCTCCCGCAATACCAGCCGGGCGCAGATGCTGTCCTCGGCGGTTCGCTGAGCGTCCATACAGAACGCAACGGCTCGACCGCCCTCTGTGACTACCCGCCCGCCGATCGGGCGATTGCTTTCGTCCCGCTCCACCGCGACGGTTGAAAGTGCTGCCAACATACCAGACCCCCTTCCCCTCCTGTTTCCCCCCCTGGCTGGATCGAATGACAGCCTACCCGGCGAGGAGTCCTCTGTCCAGAGGCGAGCGCTGACCATCCAATGGGTGACGGCACCCCTCGGCGGGTACGTCCGGGGATAGACCTTTCAGGCGGTCGGGACGACCGGCGGCTCCTCTTCGTCGTAACGCGTCCCGCCCCGCAGGACGCGCGCCAGGCACCAGACTGTGAAGTAGAGAATCACGCCCCAGGCGACAACGAGCAGGATCCATCCGCCGATCGTCATGTCCGACCTCCCTCCACGGTGTCATGCCGCCGCCAGGCGACCCGGATCATCGCGCAGATCACCACCAGCGTCGCCACGATGAACAGCCGCGCCCCCAGAACGAACGGCTGCGAGCTCTCCTCGACCCCGCGCATGAGCGCCATGTCGATCGCGTTCTGGAGGCTCCAGTAGATCAGGATCCCGATCATCAGGACCGGGGTCACCCAGGCGAGGACGAACTTGAAGATCCGCGGGATGCGGATGTCGGCGCCATGGTTGATCTCCTCCCATCCCCGCCGGATGCCGAACACCCACGAGAAGAGGACGATCTCGATGGTGCCGAAGAGGAAGAGCCCGAACGTCCCGGCCCAGAAGTCCAGCTCGTCGAGCCAGCCGTGCTCGATGAAGAGGACGACCGGCTGGGCGCAGACGAAGAGAGCGATCGCGAGGATGGCCACCGCCCGCCCACGGGACATGTCGAACTCGTCCACGAGGAAGGCGACGACGATCTGTCCCATGGCCAGCGAGGAGGTGATGCCGGCGATGAAGAGAAGGAAGAACCAGAGCGCGCCGAAGACTCCTCCGGCCGGGATCTGCTGGAAGACCACGGGCAGGGTCACGAAGCCCAGATTGAAGGAGCCGCCCGCGGCGAGCTGCATCGTCGCCGCCACCCCGAAGAAGGCGACCGCCGCGGGGATCGCGATCGTGCCGCCCAGGATGACCTCCGCGGATTCGTTGGTGGCGGCGGTCGAGAGCCCCGAGAGCGCGATGTCATCGTCCTTCCGCAGGTACGAGGCGTAGCAGTGGATCGAGCCGATGCCGAGCGAGAGCGTGAAGAAGATCTGTCCGGCGGCTGCGAGCCAGACCGCCGGGTCGCCCAAGGCCGACAGGTCGGGATTCCAGATGAAGCCGAGACCGTTCATGATCGAGTTCTCGGGCTGGGCAGGATCCGGGGTCCCGAGGAGGAGCACCCGGACCAGAAGGATCGTCGCGAAGAGAAAGAGGAGCGGCAGGCCCCACAGCGCCACCTTCTCGATCCCGCCTTTCACGCCGCGATACAGGAAATAGAAGTTGGCCGCCATCGTGACCAGGAAGAACCCGTACGCCACCGTCGGGAAGACGAACGCTCCCATGTCGACGTTGCCGAACATCCCCGTGGCATGGAGCTCCGCGCCCTGATAGGCGCGCAGGAAGCCGCTCATCTCTTCGATCCCCTGCGGACGATCGAGGGCGCCGGTCAACGAGAAGAGTGAGTAGCCGAGAGACCACGACTCGACGTAGGTGTAGTAGACCATGACCACGAACGGGATCAGGATCCCGACCGCCCCAACGTACTTGGCGATCGGGTTCCGCCACATGGCCTGCAGCATGCCCGGCGTGGTCCCGTGGCCGCGCAGCCCGCCGAAGCGGCCGATCGACCACTCGACCCACATGAGCGGCACGCCGAGCAGGATGAGCGAAATGAAGTAGGGGATCATGAATGCGCCGCCGCCGTTCTCGGCCGCCTGAACGGGGAAGCGCAGGAAGTTGCCGAGCCCGACCGCGTTGCCGGCCATGGCCAGGATCAGCCCGATGCGGGTCCCCCACTGCTCGCGCTCACGGACCTGGCCGGTGGAGGCGGGCACTTCCTCTTTGGACACGCGACGGTTCTCCGGAACGAGGGTTCTGTACGGCCGGCCGTATTCGAACGGTGCATTCTAGATGCACCCCAAAGGGCGTGTCAAATGCGGGAGACTGATGCGGAGGCCGCCGTTGTCGGACCCTGCAGGCGGCGGTAGCTTTGAACCTCCTACCGATGCTCGTGGGCGGCTAGCTCAGCTGGTTAGAGTGCCTGCTTGACATGCAGGAGGTCAGAGGTTCGAGTCCTCTGCCGCCCACCA
>JBOHRQ010000075.1:0-9538 GCA_050732875.1 Gemmatimonadota bacterium
GCGATGGTCGAGGGTCTCCGGGAGGCGGGCGCGCGTGTCCTCGATATCGGGGTCGTTCCGACACCCGTCATGTACTTCGCTTGCCATCATCTCGAAACCGTTGCTGGCGTCATGATCACCGCCAGCCACAACCCTTCCGAGTACAACGGCTTCAAGCTGAACTGGCGCCCGCTTCCGCTGTCGGGCGAGGAGATACAGGAGGTGCGGAAGCTGATCGAGGCCGACGACTACGAGAACGGGACGGGCACGCTCGAGGAGCGCCCGGTGACCGATGACTACTGCGACATGGTGGCCGGGAAAGTGGATCTCGCGCGGCCCGTCGACATCGTGCTCGACTGCGGCAACGCCACGGGAGCGCTCTTCGCCGCCGATCTCCTGGAGCGGGTCGGAGCCCGGGTCGACCGCCTGTTCTGCACCGTCGACGGCACGTTTCCCAACCACCATCCCGATCCCACGGTCGACGAGTACATCGTGGAGCTCAAGAAGCGCGTTCGAACGACCGACGCCGAGCTCGGGATCGGCCTCGATGGCGACTGCGACCGGATCGGGGCCGTGGATGGAAACGGGAGGACGGTACGGGGCGATCAGCTGACGGCGATCTTCGCCCGCAATCAGCTCGAGCGGACCCCCGGCGAGGCGATCCTGTTCGATGTGAAGTCGTCGCGTGCCCTCGAGGAGGACATCCGCGCCCACGGCGGGAAGCCGGTCATGTGGAAGACCGGTCACAGCCTGATGAAGAAGAAGATGCTCGAGGACGACATCGTTTTCGGAGGCGAGATGAGCGGCCATCTCTTCTTCTTCGATGACTATTATGGATTCGATGACGCCATCTTCGCCGCCTGCCGGCTCTGCGAGATCTTCTCCAGGAGCGATCGCACGCTGGCCGAGGCCGTCGACTCGCTTCACCACTACTCTTCCACGCCCGAGGTGCGGATCGAGACCACGGAGGAACAGAAGTGGAGGATCGTGAAAGCTGCACGCGAGTATTTCGGCGAACGCTACGACACGCTCGACATCGACGGCGTGCGCGTGACCTTCCAAAAAGGGTGGGCGCTCCTGCGGGCGTCGAACACCCAGCCCTCCATCGTCGTGCGCGCCGAGGGGGAGACGAAGGACGCCCTCACCTCCATCAAGGGCGAGATCCAGGAGTTTCTCGCCGACGAGGGGGTGGAGTCCATCCCGTGGACGGGCTGACGCCGTGAACCGCCGCTGGGTTTTCGTCGCCGGCGGGGTCCTGCTGGCGCTCTTTCTGGCCATCGGCATGATCGTGAACCTCGCCGTGGAGGGGCTCTGGTTCGAATCCATCGGCTACGGAACCGTGTTCCGGACGAGTCTCCTGGCACGCCTTCTCGTGCGGGCGGTGGCTGGTCTCTTCATGCTCGCCTTCTTTTTCGTGAACCTGCGGCTGGCGGCCGGATCGTTCGGCTCCATCCGCCGCCGGATCTCCAACATCGAGATCCATGAGGAGATACCCGGACGATACCTGAACCTGATGGCGCTCGCGGGCGCGGCGTTCCTGGCGCTGCTCTTCAGCGCCGCGATCAGCGGGAGCTGGCTGGACGTCCTGGCCTGGTGGCATCGCAGGTCGTTCGGTCTCGCCGAGCCGCTGTTCGGGCACGACGTCGGCTACTACATGTTCACGCTGCCGTTCTACCGACTCGTGCAGAGCGTTCTGTTTCTGCTGGTGATCTCCGTCCTCGTCGTTCTCGCCATCATCTACGTGACCAGCGGTGGTCTGGAGATCTCCGAGAACCGCCTCCGCTTCCGCGACGGCCCGCTGCGCCACATGGTGGCGAACGTGGCGCTCCTGTTTCTGATCCTCGCCTGGGGATACCGCCTCGACCTCCTCGAGCTCGTCTACTCCGACCGGGGCGTGGTCTATGGCGCCGGCTACGCCGACGTCCACGCCCAGGTTCTCGGCTACAGGGTCCTGACGGCCCTTTCCCTGGCCGGCTTCGGGGTCACGATCTACGACCTGTTCCGGCGTCGCTACAGCCTCGCCCTGACCGCCATCGGGGCGCTCGTGCTGGGGGCGATCGCGCTCAAGGGACTGTATCCGGGGGCCGTCCAGCAGTTCGAGGTAGAACCCAACGAGATCGTCAAGGAGGCCCCGTACATCGCCCGCAGCATCGCCTACACCCGCCGCGCCTTCGACCTGGCGACGATCGAGGAGCGGCCCTTCGACTATCGCAGCGATCCGGCGGAGGGGGCGCTATCGGAGGACGCGACCCTGCAGAACATCCGGCTGTGGGACTGGCGCCCCCTGCTGGACACGTACAGGCAGCTCCAGAAGCTCCGCCTCTACTACGAGTTCGAGGACGCGGATGTCGATCGCTACACGCTGAACGGGAACCCCCGTCAGGTGATGCTGGCGGCCCGCGAGATGGACGTCGAGGAGCTGGCCGCCAACGTCCAGACGTGGCAGAACCAGCATCTCATCTTCACGCACGGGTACGGGCTGGTGATGAGCCCGGTCAACGAGGTGACGCGGGAGGGGCTACCGGTCTTCTATCTGAGCGACATCCCACCCGAGACGCCCGACTCCCTCGAGGGCCAGCTGGAGGTCCTGCGACCCGAGATCTACTACGGCGAGCGGACCACCAACTACGTGCTGGCGGCCACGCGCGGCCAGGAGTTCGACTACCCACAGGGGGACCAGAACATCTACACGTCGTATGCGGGCGATGGCGGCATGCCGGTGGATGCGCTGTGGCGAAGGGCGCTCTTCGGCTGGTACCTGGGGAGCCTCAAGCTCCTGCTTACCGACGGCATCATTCCGGAGAGCCGACTCCTCCTCTTCCGCCAGATCCGCCAGCGGGTCGGCCGGATCGCTCCCTTCCTCGAGTACGACGGAGATCCGTACGTGGTTCTCCTGGACGGACGTCTCCTGTGGGTGCTGGACGCGTACACGGTGAGCGACCGCTACCCGTACTCGGAGCCGGTGCGGCTGACGGGCCGCCGGCCGATCAACTACATCCGGAACAGCGTCAAGGTGACCGTGGACGCCTACCATGGCACGGTCACCTACTACGCATGGGACGAGACGGACCCCATCCTGCAGGTCTACGCGTCGATCTTCCCCGATCTCTTCGAGCCGGTCGCGTCGATGCCGCCGGGACTTCGCGAACACCTGCGCTATCCGGAGGACCTGTTCACGATCCAGGCCGAGGTGTTGCGCAGCTACCACATGCAGGAGCCGCGCGTCTTCTACAACCGGGAGGACATGTGGAACCTGCCCAACGAGATCTACCAGGGCGAGCCGATTCAGATGGAGCCCTACTATGTGCTGGTGAGGCTCCCGGACGACACCGAGCCCACGTTCCAGCTCGTGCTGCCCTTCACGCCGGCGCGCCGCGACAACATGATCGCCCTGCTCGCCGCCAAGAGCGATCCGGACAACTACGGGCAGAGGGTCATCTACGAGTTCCCCAAAGACCGTCTGGTCTACGGGCCCATGCAGGTCGAGGCGCGCATCGATCAGGATCCGGTGATCAGCGAGCAGATCACTCTCTGGAGCCAGAAGGGATCCAGCGTCATCCGGGGGAACCTGATGGTCATCCCGGTCGGGCGCTCGGTTCTGTACGTCGAGCCGCTCTACCTGCAGGCCCAGCAGAGCCAGCTCCCCGAGCTGCGCCGCGTGATCGCCGCCTTCGGGTCGCGCATCGTCATGGAGCCGACGCTCGAGGACGCCATCCTGGCGCTGATCGGGACCGCGGATGGGGCGCCGGCGGGGGAGCCCGGTTTCTCTACGGTCCTGGAGGAAGGGCCTGTTGAGACCCCGGCCCAGGTCGGGGATCTCGCCCGCCAGGCCCAGGCCGCCTACGATCGCGCGATCGCGGCGCAGCGGCGCGGGGACTGGGCGGCGTACGGAGCGGCGTTGGACGAGCTGGGACGGATCCTCGGTCGGATGAGCCCGGAGTGAGCTGGGCCGCTCGACCGTTGAACCCGGGCCGCGAGTCCTCTAACTTCAACGGCCGTTTCAGACCCCCGGGCACCGGGCCTCCGCGCACGCCCGTCACCCCGCCACGTTCGAAGGGCAGCGAAAGGACACGATGAAGATCCACGAGTACCAGGCGCGCGACATCTTCCGCGGCTACGGCCTGCCGGTCCCGCCCCACAACGTGGCGGCCACGCCCGAGGAGGCCGAGGCGGCCGCCCGGGAGGTGGGCGGCCCGGTGGTCGTCAAGGCCCAGGTCCTGGTCGGCGGCCGCGGCAAGGCAGGTGGCGTGAAGCTCGCGGGGTCGCCGGCGGAGGCGCGGGAGAAGGCGGCGGCGATCCTCGGCATGGACATCAAGGGAATCACGGTGGAGCAGGTCCTGGTCGCTCCGGCCGTGGACATCGCCCACGAGTCGTACGCGGGCATCGTGGTCGATCGCGCCAGCCAGCGACCGGTGATGATGGTGAGCGCCGCAGGCGGGGTGGACATCGAGGAGGTGGCCCGGGAGACGCCCGAGAAGATCCATCGGGTCGTGATCGATCCTCGCTACGGTCTCTTGAACCACCAGTCGATGGAGCTCGGCTTCGCGCTCTATGACGACCTGCAATCGGTGCGCCGGGCGGCCGAGATCTTCCGCGGGCTGTACGCGGCCTTCGAGCGGATCGACGCTTCGCTGGCCGAGGTCAACCCGCTCGTTGTGACGACCGCCGGGGAGATCCTGGCGATCGACGCCAAGGTCAACCTCGATGACAACGCGCTGTTCCGGCACCCGGACCTGGAGAAGCTGCGCGATCCCGCCGGCGAGGCTCCGGCCGAGACCGAAGCCCGCGAGAAGGGGCTCTCATACGTCAAGCTGGACGGGAACATCGGCTGCATCGTGAACGGCGCCGGCCTGGCCATGGCGACCATGGACCTCATCAAATACTACGGCGCGGAACCGGCCAACTTCCTCGACATCGGCGGGAGCTCGAACCCGGAGAAGGTCGTCAACGCGATGCGCATCGTCCTGTCCGACCCGAACGTCAAGTCGATCCTGTTCAACATCTTCGGCGGCATCACCCGGTGCGACGACGTGGCCAACGGCATCGTCGAGGCGCTCGACCAGCTCGAGGTCGAGGTGCCCATCGTGATCCGGCTGACCGGCACCAACGAGGAGCAGGCGCTCGGCATCCTGGAGGGGGTGGGGCTGCCGGCCACGAAGTCCATGGACGAGGTCGTCCAGCGCGCGATCGAGCTGGCCAGCGGGGCGGTGGCTCCGGGGGGAGCGCGATGAGCGTCTTCATCGACGAGTCGACGCAGCTGGTCGTGCAGGGCATCACCGGTCGTGATGGGTCGTTCCATGCCCGTCAGATGATGGAGTACGGAACCCGCGTCGTGGCGGGCGTCGTACCGGGCAAGGGGGGGATGACCTTCGACGACTCGGTTCCGATTTTCGACACTGTCGACGAGGCGGTGGCAGAGACCGGGGCGACGGTCTCGGTGATCTACGTCCCTCCGGCCTACGCCGTGGACGCCGTGTACGAGGCCGCGGATGCGGGCATCGAGCTGATCGTCACGATCACCGAAGGCATTCCGGTTCTTGACATGACCCGGGTGATGCCGTACGCCGAGGAGCGCGGCTCGCGGGTGGTGGGACCCAACTGTCCGGGCCTCATCAGCCCCGGAAAATCCAAGGTGGGGATCCTTCCCGGCCAGATCTGCACGCCCGGTCCCGTGGGGGTCGTCTCGCGAAGCGGCACCCTCACTTACGAGGTCATCCATCACCTGACGGGAAACGGGATCGGACAATCGACCTGCGTGGGCATCGGGGGCGACCCCATCATCGGGACTTCGTTCATCGATTGCCTGGAACGGTTCGAGATGGATTCGGAGACGAAGGCGGTGGTCATGATCGGCGAGATCGGCGGCACGGACGAGCAACAGGCCGCCGACTTCGTCGCGAGCACGATAACGAAGCCCGTGGTCGGCTTCATCGCGGGCCAGACCGCCCCGCCGGGTCGCCGAATGGGGCATGCCGGGGCCATCATCTCCGGGAGCGAGGGAACGGCCGCTGAGAAGATGGAGGCCTTCCGGGAACACGGGATCGGCGTGGCGGAGCGGCCGGCCGACATCGTGGGACTGGTACGGGAAGCCCTTGGCTGACGCGACGACGATCGAGCCGCTGCTCAAGGAGTCCCAGATCGCGGCGCCGCTCGAGGCGACGTCGTACTCGGAGGTGCTGGACGAGCTGGCCGCCTTCGCCGCGCGGCAGCCGGGCGTGAAGGACGGCGAGCGCTTTCTGCGTCAGGTCAGCTCGCTCGGCGCCGAGGACACGATCGCGGTCGGCGGCGGGGCGTTCCTGCCCCACCTGAGGTCGGATGCCGTCGAGCGCGTGGTGGTCGCGCTCGGGACGACCGAGCGTCCCCTGCGTGTCCCCAACGAGACGGGCGAGGAGTCGCGCGGTCGGCTGTTCGTGCTCGTGGCCGCACCGCCGGACGCCGTGCCCGCGTACCTGGAGGCCGTCGCGAGCCTGACTGCCGTGCTGCGCAAGGAAGGGGTGGTGGAGGCCATGCTGGAGGCCGGGGATCCGGCCGCCATGGCGCGGCTGCCCGAGGTTCGCGAGGCGCCGCGAGTGCAAAAGCTCTCGGTGATCGACGTTATGGAGCCCGCCTCGCAGCGCGTTTATCCGGACATGGAGCTGCGCGAGGCGGCGCGGATCATGGTCCGCGGCGGGTACACCGCCCTTCCCGTCGTGAACAAGAACGACGAGATCGTGGGAATGATCTCCGAGAAGGATCTGATCCGGGACTTCCTGCCCGGCTACGTCCGGCTGTTCGAGAGCGGGGGAGACAGCGGTCGCGACGAAGCCGAGTCCCGCCGGGTCCGGGACGTCATGTCGCGAGCCGTCCTCTGTCTGCCCACCGAAGCCGGGATCAATGACGCTGCTTCGATCATCGTGAACAAGAACGTGGACCCGTTGCCCCTCACCAGCGAAGGGAAGTGGGTCGGACTGATCAGCCGTCGATCGCTGATCCGGAAGCTGCTGCAGTTCTGATGGCCGAGCGGACGCTCGCGATCGTCAAGCCCGACGCGGTCGGGAAGAGCCTGATCGGGAAGATCCTGGCGCATCTGGAAGAGGCCGGGTTCGTGGTCCGCGAGATGCGGATGGAACGGCTCGCCGCCGAGCGGGCCCGGGAGTTCTATGCCGTGCACGCCGAACGGCCCTTCTTCGAGAGCCTGGTGAATTTCATGACCAGCGGGCCCTGCGTTCCGATGGTGCTGGAGGGCGCGGACGCGGTGAGTGAGCTGCGCGAAGTGATCGGGGCGACCGACCCTGCTAAAGCCGAGGCGGGCACGGTGCGTCGGCTCTATGCGGAGTCGGTCGAGCGCAACGCCATCCATGCCTCGGATTCCCCCGCCAACGCCCGCCGCGAGATCGCCTTCTTCTTTCCCGAACCCTAGGGCCGGCAGCCCCCCGGAAGCGGGACCGGTCTCATTGTCGCAAATCTCGCTCTTGCTTAACTTTAATTGCTTATGATCCTGGATCTGACGCGCCTGGTCGAGGGGCGGCTGGAGGAGTCGTTTCGGCTGGTTCCGGGAAGTCCCGTTCTCGAGGGACTCGACGGAGAGATACTCGAGCCGTTCGAGCTGGACGCCACGCTCCTACAGGCGAGCGCTGGCACGTATATGCTCGACGCTCACCTGAGCGGTGCGCTGGCCCGGCCGTGCCGACGGTGCCTGGTGCCCGTCGAGCTGGGCGTTGACGACCGGTTCCGGGTCGCGTATCAGGTATCCGATGGCAACGTGGAGCCGGAGGACGACGACCTCGTCCTGCTGGAGGCCGCTGTGACCCGCATCGACCTGACCGGGGTCGTCCGCGCCCGACTGTTCCTCGGCACCGAGGCCTATCCGTTGTGTCGCGAGGAATGCGCCGGTTTCTGTCCGCACTGCGGGCAGGACCTCAACGTGGGAACCTGCTCCTGCCAGCCCGTCGTGAACGAGTCGTCCTGGGCCGAGGCCCTGCAGGCCGTTCGCGATCGGGTCCAGGAGCCGAGCTGAGCGTTCCCGTCAATCTTCATTCATCCCGGAGACAGCCATGGCCGTACCGAAGCGGAAGATCAGCAAGACCCGCCAGCGCAAGCGCCGCACTCACAAGAAGGCGTCGGCGCCGATGATCGTGAAGTGCGAGAAGTGCCTGCAGCCCAAGCTGCCGCACCGCGTGTGCCCGCACTGCGGGCACTATGCGGGCCGGCAGGTCATCGAAGTCGAGGAGTACTAGTGTGCTGAGTCAGAAGTCCGTTGGCATTCACCGGACTTCTGACTCAGCACCCTAGTCGGGCCCACAGGATGAGCGCTTGAAGGCGATGCGGATCGCCGTCGATGCGATGGGCGGGGATCGCGCCCCGGAGGTTCCCGTGGCCGGAGCGCTTTCGGCGCTCCACGAGCTGAGGGGGGATTTCGAGATCGTCCTGGTAGGGCATCGCGAGCGGATCGAACCGTACCTGGCGGCACGCGGGACACCGGAGGGCCGCCTGCGGATCCATCACGCCTCGCAGGTGGTGGACATGGACGAGGGCCCGTCTTCAGCGCTGAGGCGGAAGAAGGATTCATCGATCGTCGCGGGTCTGGATCTTCAGCGCTCGGGTGAGGCCGATGCGTTCATCTCCGCCGGCAACACCGGAGCGGTCATGGCCGCCAGCCTCCACACCCTGGGGCGTATCGAGGGGATCGACCGACCGGCGATCGTGACGGTCTTTCCGACGGCGGGAGCTCCGTGCCTGCTTCTGGACGTCGGAGCGAACGCCGAGTGTCGGCCCGAGCATCTCCTGCAGTTCGCCCTGATGGGCCGGCTCTACGCGATGGATGTCCTGGGCCGACCCCGGCCCCGGGTCGGGCTGCTCTCGATCGGCGAGGAGCCCACAAAGGGCGACGATCTCACCGTCGCCGCGCATGGACTCCTGAAGGACAGCGACCTCGACTTCGTGGGCAACCTCGAGGGACGTGACGTGCTTCGAGGTGCCGCGGATGTCGTCGTCACCGACGGCTTCACCGGCAACGTCCTGCTCAAGTTCGGGGAGTCATTCGTCGATTTCCTGGCCACGACGGTCCACGGGGAGATCCGCCGCCATCGCCTGGCGGCTCTGGGAGCTCTTCTCATGCGTCCGGTCTTCAGGGCCGTTCGGCGCCGGATCGATTACGCCGAGTACGGTGGCGCCCCTCTACTGGGCGTGAACGGGATCGTAGTCATCGGCCATGGGAGGTCCAGCGTGAAGGCGTACCGCAACGCGGTTCGCGTGGCGGTGCTCGCCGTCGAGCGCCGCCTCAACGTCCACATCAAGGAGGCCGTCCAGGGAGCCGACGGGCGGTCTCGTGGGGCGGTCGGTTCACGGGCCGTCGCGCACAGCACCGCCACCAAGGAGGGGGAATGAGCGCGCAGATCACTCAGCCGGTGCCTCGACGCGCCGGCGAGCCGTCGCTCGACTCCGGCTTCATCCGGGGCACGGGGATGGCGGTTCCGGATCGGATCGTCACCAACGCGGATCTGGAGAAGCTCGTGGATACCACCGACGAGTGGATTCGCACCCGATCGGGGATCCGGGAGCGTCGCATGTGCGAGGAGGG
>JBOHRQ010000076.1:0-9329 GCA_050732875.1 Gemmatimonadota bacterium
CGCTCCTGTCCCGAAGAAGGCGGGGTCGCAGCGGTCACGGCGAGTCCCCAAGCGTCTGCTTGAGGTCCCTATAGAGCCATGCCTGGGCCATCGCCCAGCCCCGCTTCACCGTGGCGGGCGAGATCCCGAGGGCCTCCGCCGTGTCCTGGATCGTCATGCACCCGAAGAACCGGCACTCCACGATCCGGCCCTGCCTGTCGTCGAGCGATTCAAGGCGGCGGAGGGACCGATCCAGGGCGAGCAGCGCGTCTTCCCTGGCCTCCGACGGATCACCATCACCCGCGAGCGAGTTTTCGATCTCGTGGAAGGGAAGCGGCTCCCGGCCGCCGCCGCGCTTGGCCGCGCTCTTCCGCTTGGCGTAGTCGAGGAGGATCTGCCGCATGGCTCTCGAGGCCACCGACAAAAAGTGCGCGCGGTTCTGCCATTTCGCCGCCGGGCGGTCGGCGAGCCGGAGGTAGGCTTCGTGGACGAGGGCCGTCGTGTTGAGCGTCTCGTCGCCCTTCCACCGCCGCCGCTGCCGCTCGGCCGCCTGGTGGAGCTCATCGTAGACGAGAGGAAGGAGCGCGTTGAACGCCTGCCGATCTCCCGCCCGCAGATCCTCCAGGAGACGGGTCACCGTTTCCTGCGCGAAACCGCTCATGCCGACCAGATGTCCACCTCCATGGCTGGGTGCCTCCCTTAGGGAAGATATGCCGCCCTTCGTGACGCCGACAGGAGTGGAGCGAGCTGGTCACGGTTCGTGAGCCGTTCCCGGGGGGTTTGTCGTATAGAGCATATGGCTGGGCCGGACGCGGGCTCATGATCGTCGGGACCCATGATCGGGCGCGTCTTCACTCGCGCGAGACGTGCCGCCGGTTAAACCACGAGCCTGGTAGGGTTGGTTTGTACGGGACGGCGTGGGCCGGGAGCACTGGCTCACCCTGTCCACAGGCCGAGAAAGAGCACCGGGGGGTAGGAGGATCGTGAGCAGCGGGAAGTGCTCGCCCTACGGCGTGGTCTGTCTATGCGTCGGCATCGCCTGCGCCGCGCCGATCTCGACTCAGCGAAGCCCCCTGCACCTGCGGGTCATCGAGATCCGGAACGACACGAATCGCGAGATTGTATTCGCGATCGAACCAACCGCCGACTCGCATCTCAGGGGGCCGACGACCTTCACCGGTTGGTTCAAGCCGGGTCAGAGGAAAACTCTCTACCTGTATCATGGCCTCTCGTACCAGGTGGACGTCCTCGAGCCGGACGGCGCTCCGTTGACCCGCGGGATCTTCCAGGTGGACCGCGACCTCAGGCTCGCGTTCGGAGGCGATTCGCTGGAAGCAGCGCCCCGGCTCGCGGTGCGTCTCGGAGGTCCGACCGTCATCGTCGCGGACAGCCTCCGGAGGTCCGTCCCCTTCGACGCGGCGAGTCGGCAGTTGCCAGCCACGCGGGGCCCCGCATCGAGGCGAGGACAGCCCTAGCACCCCGCGCTCGACGGACCGCGTCTCGCCCGCCGGGGTATCGGGGGGACAAGAGTTCCATGCATCTCTGCACCCCATTGGAGGTGACCTTCATGTTTGCCGAGAAGGCACTGGCCGCTTTTGCGCTTTGCCTGGCCGCGGCCTGCGCGAGCGGCGGCACGGCGGCCTCGGACTCGCCCGTCGAGCCGGCCATCCAGGTCCAGGCAGCCGCGCTTCAGTACGTGTTTCGCAACAATGACTCCAGGCTGGGGTCCAGCGCCGATTCCTACTGTGTCGGGCTCGGGACCGGGCTGTTGCACTCCGATCCGTCGCCGGATCTCCTGCGGCTGCTACGGGCCGAGACCCTCGAGGCGACGCGGCTTTCCAACTGCGCCCGGGGTCGCGACGCGACAGGGTCGTGGCAGGTGGTGGACGCCCTGAGCCGGCTTCCCTCGCTCGCCTTCCTCGTCGAGCAGCCGACGTTCCCCGACTCCGACACCGCGCGGGTCTACCTCGAGTACGTCGAGAGCGCGCGCTTCGCGACCGGCTACGACTGCTCGCTCGGCCGCACGGCCGAGGGGTGGGAAGTCCAGGAGTGCCGGGCGGGGTTTCCGCGCTGACCTTTGCCGCGGCGACCGCTGTAGCCGCCGCGAACCCGCCAGACGGCCTGGCCCGCGCTTGCGCGGGCTTCCGGGCGACGATAGGGTCCGGCCCGTGCCCGCCTTATCCGAGCTCGCCGCCCTGGACGCGACCGCACAGGCGGACCTGGTTCGCCAGGACAAGGCGACCCCGCTCGAGCTCGTGGAAGCCGCCATCGAGCGAATCGAGCGGACGAACCCGGCCATCAACGCCGTCGTCACCACAATGTTCGATCGGGCGCGCGAGGCCGCGATGGGAGACCTTCCCCACGGGCCGTTCACCGGCGTGCCCTATCTCCTCAAGGATCTCTCCGCCACCTACGCCGGCGTCCGCATGACCGGCGGCTCGGCCTTCCTGGCCGAGTTCGTCCCCGAGATGGACTCCGAGCTGGTACGGCGCCTCAAGGCGTCCGGCTTCGTCGTGGTCGGCAAGACGAACACCCCGGAGCTCGGCATCGAGCCGACGACCGAGCCCGATCTTTTCGGCCCCTGCCGAAACCCATGGGACACGAGGCGGACGGCCGGCGGCTCGAGCGGCGGCTCGGCCGCGGCGGTGGCCGCGGGCATGGTACCGGCGGCCCACGGGAACGATGGCGGCGGGTCGATCCGGATCCCTGCCTCCTGCTGCGGCGTGTTCGGCCTGAAGCCGACCCGCGGCCGGATCCCGCTCGGCCCCAACTTCGGCGACATCATGGGCGGGCTCGTGGCCGACCACGCGCTCACGCGAACGGTGCGCGATTCGGCCGCGATCCTCGACGCGACCGCCGGTCCTTCCACCGGCGATCCCTACTTCGCGCCCCCGCCGCGGCGGCCGTATCGCGAGGAAGTGGACGCGCCCCCCGGTCGGCTCCGCGTGGCGTTCTCCGACTACTCCCCGCTCGGCGGTCCGGTCCATCCGGAATGCCGGGGCGCCGTCCGCGCGGCGGCCGCGCTCTGCGAGGAACTGGGCCACACGGTCGTGGAAGCGGCCCCCCCGCTCGACGCCGAGCGCTACGTGACCCTCTTCATGGCGCTCTGGGCGGGCGGGTGCGCGTGGAGCGTGGACGGGCTCGCGCTGGTCACCGGTCGGTCCCCGACCGCGCACAGCTTCGAGCCCTTGACGTGGGCCCTCTACGAGCGCGGGAAGAAGGTCGGCGCCGCCGACTATCTCCTGGCCCTCCAGGGCCTCCAGCAGATGTCGCGCCGGGTGGCCGGCTTCTTCCTCGAGCACGACGTCTGGCTGACGCCGACCCTGGCCGAGCCGCCCTTCGAGCTCGGCACGCTCGATTTCCCCGCCGGCCAGCTAGAGGCCGCGATCCAGCGGGCGTTCGCCTTCACGCCTTTCACGTCGCTCTTCAACGTCACCGGCCAGCCGGCGATGTCGGTGCCGCTCGTGTGGAGCGAGGCGGGGCTCCCTATCGGCGTCCAGTTCGTCGGCCGCTACGGCGACGAGGCCACGCTCTTCCGGCTGGCAGCTCAGCTCGAGGAAGCGCGGCCGTGGAAGGAGCGGTGGCCCGAGGGAGGGCTCTAGCCGAGGCGCCCGGGCGGCCGTCGCCTCAGTCGGCGCCGGGCCGAAGCTCGATCAGGTGGGTGGTGCCCGTGGTCGTGGGAATGGCGGAGCTCAAGCGCAGGCCGGCCTTCCCGGCCAGCGCCGCATACTCGTCGACCGTGCGCTCACGGCCGTGGCCCAGGATCAGCATGCGCATGTCCATCGCGGTGAAATCCGACCGGTCCTCCCCCGGCTCGACCGTGTGCTCAATGACGAGGACCCGGCCGTTCCCGCCCCCGGCCCGGCGGCACCGACGCAACGCCTCTTCCGCCCGGTCGTCATCGAGCGAGTGCAGAACGAACTTGAGCACGTAGACGTCCCCCCCTTCGGGTGTCACCTCGAACAGATCTCCCGCGATCACCTCGCAACGCTCCGAGAGACCGGCTTCCTCGACGACCCGCCGTGCCCGCTCGGCGGTCTCCGGGAACTCGACCAGCGTGGCCCGCATCTCGGGCCGGCTCTCCAGGAGCTCGATCAGGAACGTTCCGGTTCCGCCGCCTAGATCCACGACGTGGCGCGCGTCCTCCCAGTCGTACGCGGCGACCAGGACGGGAGCCTGCGCGCGCGACTGGGATTCCATGACGTCGTCGTACGAGGCCTGGATCTCGGCGGGGAGGTCGGTCTTGTGGCCGCCCCTCGGCGGCCGGCCGTCGCGGACGGTGGCGAGGAGGTCGAAGAAGGCGAGGTCCATCCGCCCGCCGAACCCCTCGAGGTCGAGCCAGCGGCGGGTCGCGGTGGGATGGTCGTCGAGGAGAACGGCCGCGAGATCGTTGAGCGCGAAGCGCTCCGGCTCGGGCTCCTCGAACACGCCGCGCGCGGTCAGATGGCGCAGAAGGCGGCCCAGAGCGTCAGGGTGCGCGCCGGCACGGTCAGCCAGTTCCGACAGGTGACCGTGTCCCTCGGCGATCAGGTCGGCAACGCGCAGGCTGGCGGCGACCCGTATCGCCATCGGCGTGATCAGGTCGAGCTTTTCCCACAACCGCGTGATATCGTCCGTCACGGAAGCGTTCGCGGAGGCGGCGCCTCGGTCTTCCATGCGGCTCTCCTTCACCATCGGCTTGTCGCTATCCATGGCGGGCGGGAAGTTAGCTGCCGGGGGTTGACTTGACTCCGGGTCGGGGTCCTGCATATAGTGTAAAGAAGTTTTCACTGTGCTCGACGCGTTTGGCGTGACCGATCATAATCACCATCCGACGGACGAAGCCGTGTCCAGGCACGAGATCGACCTGCCTCCCCAGACCCAGCTCAGCCGGCTCGAGCGGAGCATCATGGACGCGCTCTACCGCCTGGGGGAAGGCGCCGTCGCTGATGTCACGCGCGGAATGCCGGGAGAGCCTTCGCACGACTCGGTCCGCGTGACGCTCGGGATCCTCGAGAAGAAGGGCTACGTGACCCATCGCCGGGAGGGGCCGCGCTACGTCTATCGGCCGACCGTCTCCGCGGAACGGGCCCGGGGCCAGGCCGCCCGGCACCTCACCCGGACCTTCTTCGGCGGCAGGCCCTCGCGCGCCATCCTCGCGCTCCTCGACATGTCCTCGGAGCAGCTCAGCCGGGATGAGCTCGACGAGATCGCGGCGCGGATCGAGCGCGCCGGCCGGAAGGCGTCCAAATGAGCGAATGGATCGTCCTCGGTGAGGCCGCGAACGAGGCGGTCCTCGCTCTGCTCCTCAAGGTCACGCTCGTCCTGGCGGCGGGGTTGGTGACGACGCTCCTTCTTCGGCGGGCGTCCGCGGCCCTCCGGCACGCGACGCTGGTGGCCACGCTGGCCGCCGCCGTCCTGCTCCCCGCGCTGACCCTCTCCCTGCCGGCCTGGAACGTCCCGGTGTTCGACGACGCATCCGCCCCGGACCGTCGCGAACCCGCCGGCCTCACGCTCGACCAGCCCGCATTCGGTGTCGCGCTCGACGCTCCGGCGGGACCCGCTTTCTCCGCTCGGACGGAAGCGCCGCGCTCTGCGGATCCCACCGCCGCAGAGATTCAGGGGCGCGAGGCTCCGGACATTCTGACGATGGCCGGACCCCAGGAGCGCCCGGCCGGCACTCCGTGGATGGCGATCCTCCTGGGCGCGTGGGCCGTGGGGGCGGCGGTCGGCATGGGACGCGCCGGCTTCGACCTCCTGCGGATGAGTGCTCTGGTCCGGGATGCGGTCCACGACCCATGGGGGCCTCAAGCCGTCCGCAGCCGTCGGATCGCAGAGCGGCTCGGGATCGGGCGTCCCGTCCGGATCCTCTTCAGCGAGCATGTGCCGGTGCCGGCGACCTGGGGTGTGCTCCGGCCGGTCGTCATCCTGCCCATCGAGGCCTGGGACTGGGGTCCGGAGAAGAGCCGGATCGTCCTGCTCCACGAGCTCGCCCACGTCCGGCGCGTGGACTGCCTCTCCTTTGGTCTCACGGAGGCGGTGTCGGCCATGTGGTGGTTTCATCCGCTCCTGTGGCTCTGCCGGAAGCGCCTTCGCGTGGAGCAGGAGCGAGCGTGCGACGACATCGTCCTGCTGGACGGGATCCGGGCGACGGAGTACGCGGCGATGCTGACCGAGTTCGCGCGCGGCTTCCCAGCGATGGCGGGCACGGCGATCGCTCGCGCGGCGATCGCGATGGCTCGTCCGTCGACGCTCCGAGACCGCGTGGAGACGATCCTGGCCACCGGGTCCCGCAGTCTGAGGCTCGGCCGGAGGCATGTGGTCATCCTGACCGGGGCCGTGGCGGCGCTGGTGATCCCGCTCGCTGCCGCCCATCTGTGGGGAGAGACCACCGAGGCTCGCGAGACGACGAGGTGGATCGCAAGTCTGGAGGATGAAGAAGCGCGGGTGCGGGAGAGCGCCGCGTGGTCCCTGGGGGCGCGCCGCAGCGAGGAGGCGGTGAAGCCGCTGATCGAGAGCCTGGCGGACGATGATCCGCGCGTTCGCGGCGTGGCGGCCCGCGCGCTCGGCAGGATCGGTGACGAGCGGGCGTTTGCTCACGTGGCCGCCGTCCTCCGCGATCCCGATCCCAAGGTGCGCGAGCTGGCTGTCCTGGGCCTGGCCGAGATCGAGGACGAGAGGCGCCTCGAGATCCTCATCCCCATGCTGGACGATCCGGACATGGGCGTCCGGTCGGTCACCGTGTCGGCGCTGAGCCAGCTCGAAGGACGGCGTGCGCTCGAGGCGCTGGCGGGCGTGGCGCTCGACGATGCCGACTCCCACACGCGAAGCATGGCGATCGATGGGATCGGCAAGCGGGCCGACGAGGCCCGAGCGGTTGTGCCCGGCCTCGTGCGCCTCCTGTCGGACGAGGACCCATCGATTCGAGCCCAGGGGGCGCGGTTGCTGGGGGGGGAGATTGGGGACGCCCGGGCGGTCCCCGCGCTGGTCGCGAGGTTGGAGCGGGAGCCGGATGCCGATGTCCGCACGGAGGTCGTGCAGGCGCTGGCGGCCTTCGCCGATCGGGAGCCGGCGTTCCAGGCGCTCCTGACCGCGATGGCGGACCAGGAGTGGCGGATCCGGGTGGTGGCGGCCGGCGCTCTGGGTGAGAGCCACGACGAGCGGGCGGTTCCCACGCTTCTCGGCGCTCTGCGAGATCCCGTGCACCAGGTCCGGCTGGAGTCCGCGTGGGCGTTGGACGAGATCGAGTCGTCCCGCTGAGGGGCGCTTTTTTCTTGCCCATACATGAAAGAAACTTTTCACAGGAAAGCCGATCATGACGAGATCTCTTCTGGGAACGGTTCTTCTGACCCTCGGAGTCGCCGCTTGCAACAGGGGGACGGGCGACGCGGGCGCTCCGCCCGGGGCCGCCGCCGTGGATTCCCTGTCCAACGACTCCGTCACCGCCGGCCTGCTCCCCCGGTTCACCCCCGAGGGCGAGCTGATGCGTCCGGAGGGCTGGGAGGCCTGGATCCTGGCGGGAACATCCATGGGCCTCACTTACGCCGAGTCCGCGACGGTGCCGGGACCGGGCGAGCCTCCCGGCCGCTTCCTCAACGTCTACATCCAGCCCTGGGCGTACGAGCACCTGATGAAGACGGGGGAGTTTCCTGAAGGAACCATGTTCGTCCTCGCCGGCGCCGATCCCGTACGCAAGGCCGACCCCGCGCGGGGCGGCTTCTACCAGGGCGAGATCTCGCTCCTCGAGGTTCATCTCAAGAAGAGGGACCTCCACGAGAGCGGCTGGGGGTTCTACGGATTCGGCGGCGGGGAGGAGACCGCGTCCTTGATCCCCGGCGAGGCGGCCTGCTATTCGTGCCATCGGGACGAGGCCGCGTTCGACAACGCGTTCGTGCAGTTCTACCCTTCGATGCGGGAGCGGCTGGGCCTGGCGCCGGAGGGGGTGTCAGCGCCGGCGGATTCGACCGGAGGGGAATCATGAGACCTGAAGCGATCGATCGGCGGACGTTCTTCGGGATCGCGGGCTCGTGCGCGGTGGGCTCGTGCGCCGAGCACCTCCTGCTCACGCTGGGCGCCGGCACCGCGACCGCGCGCCGGCTGTTCGCGGCGGTGCCACTGGGACCGGTGGCCGGGCGGGAGCCCTGGGGCCGGATCGAGAATCTGGCCGAAGGGGCGTGGGCGCTGGTCTCGACACCGCTGGCCGGCGGGGAGGAGGCCACCCGGACCTTCTCGAACGGCGGGATCGTAGCCGGGCGGGACGGAGTCCTGGTGGTCGAGGGGTTCGCTTCCGAGGAGGGAGCCCGCTGGCTGGCGGGAGTTGCACGCGAGCTGACCGGCCGGTCGCCGACCCACGTCGTCCTCACCCACTACCACGGGGACCACTCCAACGGCCTGGCCGGATACGAGACGGACGGCTCGGGGCCGCTCTACGTCTCGACCGTGGCCACGCGCGAGGATCTCGAAGCGAGAGCCAGGGAACAGGGACGCGCGTCGGCCCCGGTCGAGACGCTGGGCGGCGAGCGGGTCCGGATGGTCGAAGAGGATGCCGTGACCATCGACCTGGGGGGCCGCCGGGTCAGGATCGTCCCCCGCTCGGGGCACACGCGGAGCGATCTCGTCGTCGTCCTCGAGGATCCGCGCCTCGTCTGGTGCGGCGATCTCGTGTGGAACGGTCTCTTTCCGAACTACATGGACGCGACCCCATCGGATCTCTCGCGCCACGTGCGGGCGCTCCTCGACGAGCCGGCGGCGCGCTGGGTACCCGGCCACGGATCGCTCGCGGATCGCCACGCGCTCGAGAGGTACGTAACGCTGCTGGATGACGTCGAGGCGGCGGCACGGCGGGCGGTCGAAGCCGGGACCCCGGCGGCGGACGCCACGCGCGACTACCGCCCGCCCGGGGAGCTCGGGGAATGGGTCCTGTTCTCACCCCGCTACTACGAGGTCGCGTTCCGGGCGTGGGAGCGGGAACTGAGCGCGGCGGATCCGGCGAGCCCGCCAGGCTGAGCCGGTCCGGTCATTCCTTAGTACGTCCGGTCCTCCGTCGCTTCGTCGTCGGAGAACGAGACAACCCGTTCCCGGAACCATTCAACCAGGGTGCCCTCATCCCATTCGCTCGATGCCACGGCCAGTATCGCGGAAACGAGCTTGGGCTCCGGAGCCTCGACTTCGAACCCATTGAGGTTCAGGAAGACTCCCATGGCGGCGGCGCCGACACGTTTGTTCCCATCCACGGATCCATGATTCTGAACGAGGCCGAAAGCATAGGCCGCCGCGAGAAGAGCCAGATCCGCGCCCTCTTCGTATCCCCATTTCTGTCGCGGTCTCGCGAGGGCGCTTTCGATCAGCCCTTCATCGCGGATTCCCGGACT
>JBOHRQ010000077.1:0-9244 GCA_050732875.1 Gemmatimonadota bacterium
CGGCCCGGCACACGATCGCGTCGAGCAGCGGGTAGACGGCCGTCATCGGGGTGAAGAACTCGCGGATCACGACCCGCTCGGGCCATGTCGCGGCGGCCCGGATGCGCGCTTCGTCGAGCTGTCCGGTCTGCCAGACGAGGTTCGGCATATCCCCCGTGCGGCCGCCCCAGAGGCGGAGCACCGCGTCGTTGATCCCCCGCGCGCCCTGGCTCCCGCCGAAGATCCCCAGGGTGGGACGGGCGGAATCGAGGCGCTCGGCGAAGTCCGCGCGGACGGCTCGCGGCGGAGCGATCGGATTGCCGGTGACGACGACGGGACGCCCTGGCAGCGCCGAAGCCGCCTCGGCGAAGCCGACACAGATCGCCTCGGCCCAGCGCGACAGGAGCCGCGTCGCCACGCCCGGGTTCCGGTTCTGCTCCTGAAGGACCAGCGGGATGCCCGACGCGCGGGCGGCCAGGCCGACCGGCACCGAGACATAGCCGCCCGTGCCGACGACGACGTCCGGGTGGAAGGCCCGGAGGACCCGGCGCGCGGCGGCGAAGGCCCGGCCCAGGCGGAATGGCAGAGCGGCGTTCGCCCACCACCGGCGACGGTCCAGGATCGGGGCGGGCAGCAGCCGGTAGGCGTGCCAGAGCCGATCCAGCAGCTGACCGTCCCGCCCCCGCTGGCCGCCGACGAGCATGACGATCGAGCCCCGCGCCTCGAGCTCGCGCGCGAGGTGGAGTGCGGGCATCAGGTGCCCGCCCGTGCCGCCGCCGGCGATCAGCACGCGGACGTCCCGGCCGGGATCATGCCCGGGCACCACGCAGCCCCCGGAACCACGTCGTCAGCCGGGCGCGGAGCCCGCCGTCCCCCACCGATCGGCGGGTCGGCTCGACCTGGTCGCGCGAGACGCTCAGCAGGATCCCGATCGCGACCAGGTTCACGATCAAGGCGGTGCCGCCGTACGAGATGAAGGGCAGCGGCAGCCCGGTGGTGGGCAGGGCGGCGGTGGCGACCCCCATGTTGAGGAGCGCCGAGCCGGCGATCAGCGTCGTGACACCCGAGGCGAGCAGGAACCCGAACGTGTCGGGCGCGCGCCGGGCGATCCGGAATCCCAGCCCGCCTAGATAGAGGAACGCCATGAGCAGCGCGATCGTCCCGACGACACCCAGCTCCTCGCCGATGATCGAGATGATGAAGTCGGTGTGGGCCATCGGCAGGAAGGCGTACTTCTGCTTGCTCGAAGTGAGGCCGACCCCGAACCAGCCTCCCGATCCGAGGCTGATGAGGGACTGATTGATCTGGTAGGAGATCCCCTGCACGTCGGCGCCGGGATCGAAGTACGCCGTGAGCCTGCGCAGCCGGTAGGGCTCGAGCACCATGACGCCGATGGCGAGCGGGATCGCCACGACCACGATCCTGGCGAGGTGGCGGGCGGCGACCCCGCCGAGGAACAGCATCGTCCCGGCCAGGACGCACAGCAGCAGGGCACCTTTGAAATCGGGCTGGAGCAGGGCCAGACCGGCCATGACGGCCGGCATCACCAGCAGCGGCACCAGGGCGAAGCCGCGATCCAGCTGATCGCCTCGCCGCGCGAGGATCGCCGCCATCCAGACGATGAGCGCCAGCTTGGCCAGCTCGATCGGCTGGAAGGTGAAGGCGGGGAGGACGATCCAGCGCCGGGCTCCGTTGATCTCGGGAGTCAGCGCGCTCGCCGCGGGGACGACCAGGAACGCCAGCAGGCCCACGGCGAGCCACAGGAGGATCTTGGAGAACCGCCCCCAGACACGGTAGTCGATCGCCGCCACCGCCACCATGGCGACCAGGCCGATCAGCGCTTTCAGCGACTGGCTGATGAAGTAGTAGGCGCTGTTGTCGTGCTGGTGCATGGCCAGCACATTGCTCGAGCTGTAGACCATCACCAGTCCGAACGCCACCAGCAGGAGCGTGAGCGAGCGGAGATGCCGGTCGGGCGGCTTGCGAAAGTTGCGTGGCGGGGCCCCGCGAGCGCGCTCCTGGAAGCGGTTTCTGCGCCCGGTCACGGCTTCCTCGCAGGGGCGACGGCGTCCGACCGGCTCACGAGCTCGCGGAACCGCGCGCCCCGCTGCTCGAAGTCCTCGAACTGGTCGTACGAAGAGCAGGCCGGAGCGAGCAGGACCACATCGCCCGGACGCGCCACGGCGCGCGCCCGCGCCACCGCCCTGTCCAGCGTCCCGACGCGTTCGACCGGGACGATCCCGCCGAGCTCGCGCTCGATCAGAGGCGCGGCCTCGCCGATCGCGAGCACCGTGCGCGTCCGTCCGAGCCGGGAGGCCAGCGGTGCGTACGGGGAGCCCTTGTGCCGGCCGCCCATGATCACGATAAGCGGAGCTTCGAAGGCTTCGAGCGCGACCGCCGCCGAATCGACGTTGGTCGCCTTCGAGTCGTTGATGAAGCGGACCCCGTCCATTTCCGCCACGGTCTCCAGCCGATGCGGCACGCCGGTGAAGGCGGCCAGCCCTTTGGCGATGGCCTCCCGGTCGAGCCCCATGAGCGAGGCCGCCACGGTGGCCGCCAGCGCGTTCTGTAGATTGTGGGCTCCGGGCAGGGCGAGCCGCTCGACCGCCAGCACCGGCCCGGCATCCGGGAGGCCTGCGAGCGCGATCATGCCCCCCTTCGCGGTGGCCCCCGACGCGACCTCCTCCCGACGATGGAACGCGCGCCGCCGGGGCGGACGCCGGGCGGCGAAGCCGGCCAGCGCAGGATCCTCGGCATTCAGGCACAGATCGTCCTCCGGCGCCTGGTTCTCCGCGATCCGCTCCTTGTCTCGGGCGTAGGCGTCCATGTCCGGATAACGGTCGAGATGGTCGGAGGTGAGGTTGAGCACGACCGCGATCCGCGGCCGGAAGGTCGCGATTCCGGCGAGCTGGAAGGACGAGACCTCGAGGACGAACCACTCGGGCGCCGGGTCCTCGAGGACCGCGCGGGCGAAGGGCCGGCCGATGTTTCCGGCCACGCTGGCGTTCAGCCCCGCGCCACGGGCGATCGCGCCGAGCAGGGCGGTGGTGGTGGTCTTGCCGTTGGTGCCGGTGACCGCCGCGATCGGAGCGCGACCGAACCACGCGGCCACCTCGAGCTCGGCGTAGACCGGTCGGCCGCTCGCCATGGCGTCGGCCAGGACGGGCGCGTCGGGCGGAATTCCCGGGCTCACCGCCAGCCACTGACACCTGGACAGGCGCTCGGCGTCGTGGCCACCGGCAACCGCTTCGATCCCCTCCCCGCTCAGCTCCGCCGCGGCCGCCGCCGCGGCCGGATTCGACGAGACGTCGCTGGCATACACCCGCGCCCCCTCCCGGGCCAGCAGCCGCGCCGCCGCGACCCCCGAGCGCGCCAGGCCCAGCACCCCGACCCGGGCTCCCTCGACCGGGACCGGCGGGATGGTCACCGGATCTTCAGCGTGGAGGCGGCCAAGAGCGCGCACAGAATCCCGAGGATGTAGAAGCGCATCACGATCTTCTCCTCTTCCCAGCCGCTCAGCTCGAAATGGTGGTGCAGCGGGCTCATCTTGAAGACCCGCTTCCGGCGCAGCTTGAACGAGGCCACCTGGATGATCACCGACAGGGCCTCCAGCACGAAGACACCGCCCACGAAGATGAGGACGAACTCCATCTTGAGCAGGACCGCGAGGGTCCCGAACGCCCCACCCAGCGCGAGCGAGCCCGTGTCCCCCATGAACACCTGCGCCGGGTGGGCATTGAACCACAGGAAGCCGAGCGCCGCGCCGAGCAGGGCCAGGCAGTAGATGGTGAGCTCGCCGCCTCCCGGGACGTACAGGATCTGCAGGTACTGCGACCAGTCGGCACGGCCGATGATGTACGCGAACGCGGCGAACGCCGCCGCCGCGATGGCGGCGAGGCCGATCGCCAGGCCGTCCAGGCCGTCGGTCAGGTTGACGGCGTTGGTGGAGGCGATCACCACCAGGATGATGAACGGGATGTAGAAGGGCCCGAAGTCCACGAAGTAGTCCTTGAAAAACGGCACCGGCGTCATCGTCGTCAGGTCGCCGTAGACGGGTTCGACATAGAGCCACGCGCCGATGATCACCCCCAGCAGCACCTGGCCGACGATCTTCTGCATCGCGATCAGCCCCTTGGACTGCCGCTTCACCACCTTCAGGTAGTCGTCGAGAAACCCCAGCCCCCCCATCCAGACGGTGGCCACGAGCACGATCTGGATGAACGGCTCGCTGAGATCCGCCCAGAGGAGGGTCGGGATCACGGTGGCGAGGATGATGAGCACCCCGCCCATGGTGGGGGTACCGGCCTTGGCGTAGTGGGCCTGGGGTCCCTCCTCCCGGATCATCTGCCCGGCCTTGAGGTGGCGCAGCTTGCGGATCACCCAGGGCCCGAGCAGGAACGCGAGGATGAGGGCGGTCACCGTCGCGTAAGCGGCGCGAAACGTGATGTAGCGGAAAAGGTTGAAGAACGTGTACTGATCGGCGAGCGGAACGAGGAGGTCGTAGAGCATCAGCGGCCGCCTTCCACCACCGTCACGCCGTTCACGCACGCCTCACGGACCCGCGCCACGACCTCCTCCAGCGCCGCGCCGCGGCTGGCCTTGAACAGCACGGCGTCGCCGGGCGCGAGGTTCTCGACCAGCCAGCGGACGGCCTCGTCGCGGTCGGTGCGCTCGCTCGGCAGGCCCTCGGCCGCGGCCCCGCGGGCGATGGGCTCGGCCCCGCCGTCGACCGCCAGGACCACGTCGACCAGGCCGGCCAGCGAGCGGCCGAGCTCCTCGTGCAGCTCGGCGCTTCTCTCCCCCAGCTCGAGCATCTCTCCGAGGACCGCGACCCGGCGACGCACGCCCGCCAGGTCGGCCAGCGAGGATGCGGCCGACAGGACGCTGTCCGGGTTGGCGTTGTAGCAGTCCACGAGGGCGGTGATCTCCCCCCAGCGTTCGAGCTGCATCCGCATCGGCAGGCCTTCGGGCTCGGCCAGGCCGCAGGCGATGGCCGTCTCGTCCAGCCCCGCCTCACGGCCCACCGCCACCGCGGCCAGCGCGTTGACCACGTTGTGCCGGCCGACCAGCCGCAGCCGGTAGATCCTGCCTTTCAGCTCGATCACGCCGCGACCGTCATCGTCGAGGCGCCAGCGCTCCGGGCGCAGGTCGTTGTGAGGCTCCAGCCCGTAGGCGAGCGTCCGGCAGCCCAGGTTCCGGACGGCCTCGCGGAGCGAAGGCTGGTCGCCGCAGTAGATCAGCAGGCCGTCCGGCGGCAAGGCCCTCCCGAGCTCCAGCTTCTCGTCGAGCACGGCTTCGATCGACCCCATTCCCTCGAGGTGCGATGCCGCGACGTTGGTGACGATGCTGATCCCGGGCCGGCTGATCCGGGCCAGCGGGGCGATCTCGCCGGGCCGGTTCATCCCCAGCTCCACCACCGCCCACTCGTGCCCCGCCTCCAGCTCCAGCAGCGTGAGAGGGACGCCGACCTGGTTGTTCAGATTGCCGACTGTGCGGGCGGTGGCGAACCGCTGCGAGAGCACCGCCGCCACCAGCTCCTTGGTGGTCGTCTTGCCGTTCGAGCCGGTGATCCCCACGACCCGGACGGAAAGTCGCGCCCGGTGCCAGCGCGCCAGCGCCTGGAGCGCCGTACGACCGTCCTCCACCGGCCAGAAGGCGATCCGGTCCCGGCCCTCGAAGGGGGCGTCCCGGCCGAGCGCGCCGGTCGCGCCGGCCTCGACGGCGTCGGGGAGGAAGCGCTGCCCGTCGTAGCGCTCTCCGCGCAGCGCCACGAACAGCTCGCCGGGCCGTACCCGGCGGCTGTCGATCGTGACGCCCTGGAAGATCGTGCCGGGCCGGGGCCGTCGCTCGGGAGGTCGACCCAGGGCGGCGGTCACGTCGGCGACCGTCAGACGCGGGCTCACCCTCGCTCCTCCCTTTCCGCCAGCGCCCGTTCCGCGATCACGCGGTCGGAGAATGGTTGCCTCGTGGTCCCGATCAACTGATAGTCCTCGTCCCCCTTGCCCAGGATACAGACGACGTCTTCCGGCTGCGCCTCGGCGATCGCGCGCTCGATGGCCACCTCCCGGTCGTCGATCCGTTCCCAGCGGGCCGCCGTCCCCGCGAAGCCGGGAAGCGTGTCCGCCATGATCGTCTCCAACGGCTCCCGCCGGGGGTTGTCCACGGTGACGTACACGACATCCGCCAGCCGGCCCGCGACGCGCGCCATCTCCGGACGCTTGCCGCGGTCGCGCTCGCCGCCGCAGCCGAACACGCAGAAGATCCGCCTGGCCCCGCTCTCGCGCACGGCCCTGAGGATCCGCTCGAAGGCGAGCGGCGTGTGAGCGTAGTCCACGATGGCGGTGACGCCCCCGCCCCGGTACACCTCGTAGCGCCCGGGCACGCGACGCACCTCCGCCAGCGCCTCCCCCATCTCGGCCGGGCTGACGCCCAGCCCTCCACCGACCGCCGCCGCGGCCAGGGCATTGGCGGCGTTGAATCGCCCGGCCAGGGCCAGGCGGGTCTCGAACCGCCCCGGCGGCGTCCGGACCACCAGCCGGGTGCCGTCCGGAGCCGCGTCGATTCGCTCGGCGTACACGTCGGCCGTCGGGTCCTCGAGGCTGTAGGTCCACACCTCCCGCGGCCCCGCGCCGAGGAACCGCGGGCCCCAGGGGTCGTCCAGGTTCACGGCCGCAAAGGCGTCCTGCTCGGCGAGCAGGCGGAAGAAGCGCAGCTTGACCTCGCCGTAGCGCTCCAGGGTGCCGTGGAAGTCCAGGTGCTCCTCGCTCAGGTTCGTGAACGCGCCGGCCCGGAAGCGGACGCCTCCGACCCGGCCCAGCTCGATGGCATGGCTCGAGACCTCCATGCAGACCGCCGTCACGCCCTCCGTCTCGAGGTCACGAAGAACGCGCGCCAGGTCGGGCGCCTCGGGGGTCGTGAAGCCGGTCGCGAATACGCGCTCGCCGCGGCGCACACCGAGCGTGCCGATGATGGCCGTGTCCCCGTGCCGTCGTCCGAGCACGGCGGCGATGAGGAAGGACGTCGTGGTCTTGCCGTTCGTCCCGGTCACCCCCACGACGTCGAGCCGATGCGTCACGTCGCCGTAGACGCGATGGGCGATCGGGCCGAGCGCCGCGCGCACCTGGTCGACCAGGATGGCCGGAACCGGCCACGGACCCGGCTGCGACACGAGCACGGCGCGCGCGCCCCGCGATGCGGCGTCCGCGACGAAATCGTGGCCGTCCTTCTCGAACCCCGGAACGGCGGCGAACAGGCTCCCCGCCCCGACACGTCGACTGTCGACCGCGACCCCGTCGACCCTGACGTCGGCGTCGCCTTCGACCCGGCCTCCGACGAGACGCGCGAGCTCGGCGAGGGACGGCGAAGGAGCGGGGCTCACGGCGCCGGCCGGCGCCTCAACGGCTATCCCGGACGCGGACCACCTCGCCGCGGCTCACGATCTCGCCGGGCTCGGGTGACTGGGAGACGATCCGCCCCGTCCCCTCGAAGGACAGGCGCAGATGGAGACGCGAGGCGCGCTGCACCGCCTCACGCAGCGACAGGCCCGTGAAATCGGGGACCTTGACATCGGTTCGCGGGTCGAACGCGATCTCCAGCTCGTGGTTCATCCTGTCAGGCGCCCCGGCGTACCCGGAGCCCGTGTCGGAAGGTTCTCCGGCGGGGGCCCGGGCGGCCTGAACGCCGGGCGCCTCGACAGGGTACGGCAGGTCCCCGAATCCGTCCGATACCTTCCAGACGACGCGCTCGGGGGAGCGAAAGCCCTCGACCAGGGCCGGCGATTCGGTGATGACCTCACTCATGAGGGCGTTGCGCATCGTCTCCCGGAACACAGGCGCCGCCACCGCGCCGCCGTAGAACGCGCCTTCGGGCTCGTCGATGCGCACGAAGATCACGTACTTCGCGTCGGTGGCCGGGAAGAAGCCGGCGAAGGACGACGTGTAGCGCCCCATCACGTAGCCGTGCTCGCCGGTCTTCCGGGCCGTTCCCGTCTTGCCGGCGACCGGGAGCATGTCGATGCCGGCGCTCTGCGCCGTGCCTCCTTCGACGACCTGGACGAGCGCCTCCCGCACCAGCCCGGCTGTCCGGCGCTCCATCACGCGGCGCACCGTCTGCGGCTGCGCCTCATACTCCGTCTCGCCCGAAGGCTCGACGGTCCGGTTGACCAGGTAGGGGCGCAGCAGCTCCCCCCCGTTGGCGATCGCCGCGTAGGCCATCGCCATCTGGATCGAGGTCACCATGACCTCGTAGCCCATCGCCAGCGAGGCCATGGTGAGCCCCGACCATTCGTCGGGGCGCTTGAGCATACCCCGCGGCTCGCCCGGGAAGTCGAGGCCGGTAGGAAGGCCGAAGCCGAAACGCCGGCCGTACTCGTAGAAGAGCTCGGGGCCGAGGCGCTCGGCGAGCTTCACCGCGCAGATGTTGGAGGACTCCTCGATGACCTCCTCGACCGTCAGCATGCCGTACGGATGGACGTCCCGCAGGATCCGGCCGTCGTGGTTCCAGACCCCGTCCTCGCAGAACAGCGAGTCGGCAGGCATCGCGAGGTTTTCTTCGTACAGTCCGGTCAGCGTTACGATCTTCATCGTCGATCCGGGCTCGAACTGGAACACCACGGCCTCGTTCCGCTGCGGCCTCCGGCTGCCGGGCTGGAGAATGGGCCTGGAGGACAGGGCCAGCACCTCCCCCGTCCGCGGATCGACCACCACCACGCTGCCCGACTTGGCGCGCGTCTTCTTCATCGCCTCGTCGAGCGCCGAATCGACGATCTCCTGGAGCGCGACGTCGATGGTGAGATACACGTCGTTGCCGTCGACGGGAGGCTCCACCGGCCAGGTGAAGTTGGGAAACTCACGGCCCAGCGCGTCCCGCTGGTGCACGGCGTAGCCGGGCTCGCCACGGAGCTCCTCGTCATACTGGAGCTCGATGCCCTCGATGCCCTTGTTGTCCACGTTGACCCGACCGAGGACGCTGGCCGCCAGCTGACCGTAGGGATGATGCCGGACACGGTAGGTCTCGACCCCCACGCCCTCGAGGCGGGCCGCCTCGATCTTCCGGACCGTCTCCCGCGGGATCCCGCGGACGAGTCGCACGTACCAGCCGCCGCGCGAGATCCGGCGCCGGAGTTCGGCCTGGTCGTACGGAAGGATATCGGTCAGCCGGGCGACGAAGTCGTCGACGTCGCCGATCCGGCGCGGAACGAGGTAGAGCCCGTACTGCTCCCGATTGACCGCCAGCGGTACGCCGTTCCGGTCGAAGATCGTACCGC
>JBOHRQ010000078.1:0-9078 GCA_050732875.1 Gemmatimonadota bacterium
CCGCGTCCCAGTGGCCGTTCCAGGCGAGGCTGAAAGCGTTCCCCTCCCCGTCGTTCACGATCGTCCCGTCCAGCCGGTTCCCTCCGGGCGTCGTCCCGAAGTAGAACCCGTTCTCGTTGTCGTTGAACGAATCGATCAGGATGTTGAGAAAGTCCCCGCCATTGTCCACGTCGCGGGTCAGCGAATGGTAGCGCACGCCTTCGGCGTCCTGCATCACCGCTCCCACGAACAGGTACTCGCTGTCATAGGCGACCCGGATGTCGGTCGGCTCGCTGGGCGGGAGCCCGAACACAGGCTGGAAGGATACCATGGGGAGAGGCTCGATCGCCGACCAGGCCGGCTCGTCGGGGATCCCGTCCAGCCGGATCGGCCCCTCGAGCCGCGGCAGGGGCCAGGGCTCCTGGGCGGCCGCCGGCGGAGGGAGGGCCAGCGCCACCCCGAGACAGGCAAGGAGGAACCTCACGCCCCTATAACGAACCTCGGGGCCGTTTCGTCAAAATCGGTGGGCCTCGGGTCCCGAGCCTCCGGCCAGCTGGAACGGCGCAGCCACACCGGGCGGGGTCGTCGACCTTGATCTCCGATCCCCCCCGGGCTATGGTGGTAGGGTGATGATTGCAGGGATGTTCCGCATCCCATTCTCCCCTCTGTTTGGCGCCCTCGTCGCCTGGTCCTCCCTCTCGTGTGCGTCCGTCTGGCACCCGGTCGACGACTCTCCTTCCCGGATTCTGACAGAGGAACGAATTCACCGCGCGCGCTTTCGCGTGCTCGGTGAAGGCACGCAGATGATCGTCCGGACGCCGCGAGTCGTCGGTGACAGCCTGGTCGGAACCGTGGAGCAGATCGACGGGATCTGGGTGGAGGAGAGCCGGGTCGCGCTGCCTGTCGACAAGGTCACACGGATGGAGATCGAGAAGCGGGAGCCGGGCGGCTTCGTGGACCGGGCTGCCGAGGTCGGCGCAGTCGTCCTGGGCGTCGGAGCCGCCATCCTCATCCTTGTCTCAGACTGAGGGGTCTGTCATGGGAGCGCGTCTGTTCAAGCACCCGATCCACCCGATGCTCGTCCCCGTGCCGATCGGGCTCTGGATCTTCTCGTTCGTGTGCGACCTCGTCTATCGCTTCCTGTCGGACAATGTGATCTGGGATGAGGTGGCGTTCTACACGATGGCGGGCGGCATCGTGGGGGCGCTCCTGGCAGCGCTTCCCGGCTTCGTCGATCTCCTGTCGCTGAACGATCCCGCCACTCGCCGGATCGCCCTGGCCCACATGCTGGTCAACCTGACGACGGTCGTGCTCTTCGCGATCAACCTCTGGCTTCGGACGAACAGTCCGCCGGGGGCTGGGGTGCCGGTCGTGCTATCGCTCGTAGGCGTGCTCCTCCTGGGCGTGGCGGGATGGCTGGGAGGCGAGCTCGTGTTCCGCCACGGGGTGGGGGTTGAGCGGAGGCCGTCGGAAGTCAAGGGCTGAAGGAGCGGCCGGGTGGTGGATCTGGACGGTGAACCTCTTCGCCCGGCGGCGTTGATGCTTAGAGGCCCGGTGTCTTAGGGCCGGATGAGAGTGGGGTTAACGTCCCGTCGCGAAGGGCGCGGGAGCTGACATCCCCCGGCCAGGCAGCGTCCACGAGGCCTGACCTCGGATGGGCCTATCTCTTTGCCTCTCTTCCTCTCTCGGGTTCTGTCGCGGCACCGATCCAGATGCATTGGTATACGCAGGTTCGTCCCGGACTGATCTCGTCCCCAGGCTCGGGGCAGGTACCTCTTCGATCAGGAAGCAGATCCGGTCTGGCTCGACAGTGTAACCGGGGCATGAAGCGCAGCTGTCGTCGACGACTTTCTGTGGAACGCCGACGCCGCTCGGGAGGACATTACGGGACTCCGCTTGCTGTCGTGACTCGAGCCCTCGAGACTCCGCTTGAAGAAGGCCTTCACCCGCTCGACCGCGCGCCGGGCTCGGAGGCGTTGGGCCTCAGATCTGTACACGAACAACTCGAGGAGTGATATTCGGGGCTAGTTTCTATAGAACGCGAACTCGAGGTAGCGGCGGTGCGCTCCGGGGCACGGACGAGGTTCCAAGGCATGCCGGCGCCGGACCCGCTGCTCACCCAGGAGCACAGCCTGGTGCTCCGCCGGCCAGGAGTTTGGATACGTGAAAAGGCTCAAGCCCTTCCACTTCCTTCCACCGTTCCTCGTGATCGTCGCCGGCTGCGGTGAGGATCTCACCGAGCCTGTCCCACCGGAGACGCCGCCGGAGCCACCACCGACGGTCGAAGAGATCTTGCTCAGCGAGCTGGTCACCCCCGATCCATTGGGCTTCGCCCGTCTCACGGCGCACATCGAAGTGCGGACGGAGATCCCGGTGTCTCTCAGGATTCGTGTCGTGGGCATTCATGGCCCGGAGTCGGACGTGTCACACCACTTCCCCGCGCTCGGCACCTTCCACCAGATCCCGGTCCTCGGCCTCTACCCGGACCACGAGAACACGGTCGAGCTCACCTTCATCGATGATCAGGACAGGGAGCTCGGCACGCGATCCTACATGATCCAGACGCAGCCCCTGTCCTCACACATGCCCGCGATCAGGATCGACCGGTCGGTGTCCTCCGAGATGGCGCCGGGGATGACCCTGGTGAGCTACTACGGCAACGACGGCGACCCCAGGCCCCACCGCCCGTTCATCTTCGATCGCTACGGCGACATCCGCTGGGTACTGAACTACGAGAACCACGTCGAGCTCGGCGAGCTGGATTTCGACAATGGCGTGGAGCGCCTGGCGAATGGCAACCTGTACTTCGCAGATCAGGAGACCGACAAGATCTACGAGATCGACATGACCGGACGGATCTTGAACACGTGGACCATGCCCGGCTTCGGCTTTCACCACCAGGTCTTGGAGGAGCCTGACGGGAACTTCCTCGTCTCGGTGGATAATGAGGGGATCAGCACGATCGAGGACCACGTCATCGAGATCGAACGGAACACGGGGGCGATCATCAACGTGTGGGACCTGCGGCAGTCCCTCGACCGGTTCCGTCGCACGTGGTCGGATCGTGAGGCCGACTGGCTTCATGTCAACGCCGTCGACTACGACGAGCGCGACGACACCATCCTCGTCTCGGGACGACACCAGGGACTGGTCAAGCTGACCGCGGACAACGAAGTGGTGTGGATCCTGGCCCCCCACCGGGGCTGGGGTACCGCCGGCAACGGGACGGAGCTCACGCAGTTCCTGCTGCAGCCGCTCGATGCGCAGGGCCAGCCGATCACCGACCCGGCGATCCTCTCCGGCGACGTGAATCATTCGGACTTCGAATGGAACTGGTACCAGCACGCGCCGCTGCTCACCCCGAGCGGCAGCGTCATGATGTTCGACAACGGTGACAACCGGAACTACACGCTGGCCATGCGTTACAGTCGAGCCGTCGAATACGACATAGACCCCGAGGAATGACGGTGAGGCAGATATGGTCGTATGGCAAGGAACGGGGCGCGGAGACCTTTTCACGCATCGTCTCCGACGTCGATTACAGCCCGGAGGATGACCACGTATTCTTCTCATCCGGTGCGATCGACTTCGGCGGCAGCTACGGCAAGGTCGTGGAGCTCGACCCCGGCACGGACCAGGTCCTGTTCGAGGCCACGATCACGTCCCCCGATCCCGCCGCCGTCACCTTCCACCGGACGGAGCGATTGTCCCTTTATCCGGAGAACTGAGGACTCCGTCATCCATCTGATGGAGCCGCCGGCCGGAGCGGCTGTTTTGCCTCAAATGTCGCCCTCGTTCGCCAAGGGCCTGCTCTAGTCTGGTTCTCCACCGGCAACCCTGCGAGCTTCGGGGGGTGCGCGGTCTCAAGCCGCTCCTCTTCTTCCCGCCGCTCCTCCTGGCGCTCGCCGGCTGCGGGGAGAATCTCACGACCCCTGCCCCGCCGGAGCCGCCCGAGACACCGCCCACGGTCGAGCCACCCGAACCGCCGCCGCCGACCGTCGAGGAGATCCTGGTGAGCGAGCAGGTCATCCCTGACACATCGGGCTTCGCACCCTTGACGGCGACCATCGACGTGCGGACGGAGATCCCGGTCTCGCTCGCCATCCGCGTCCTGGGCCTTCACGGCCCGGAGTCGGATGTCTCGCACGACTTTGGCGAGCTCGACACCACTCATCAGATCCCGGTTCTCGGCCTCTATCCGGACCACGAGAACACGGTCGAACTCACCTTCACCGATGACCGTGGCAGGGAGCTCGGCATACGACCCTACACCATCCAGACGCCGTCGCTCTCCTCACACATGCCCTCCATCACGATCGATCTGATGTCTCCGGAGATGGCACCGGGAATGACCCTGGTGAGCTATTACGGCCACAACGGGGACATCACGCCGCGCCGCCCGTTCATCTTCGACCGCTTCGGCGACATCCGCTGGGTTCTGGACTACGAAAACCACGCAGAGCTCGGGGATCTGGCCTTCGAGGACGGAGTGGAACGCCTGGCGAATGGAAACCTGTATTTCGCAGATGCAAACGGGGACAGGATCTACGAGGTCGACATGACCGGGCGGATCATCAACACGTGGGACATGCCCGGCTTCGGCTTCCACCACGAGGTCTTCGAGAAGCCGAACGGGAACTTCCTCGTCTCAGTGGACAACGAGACGATCAGCACGGTCGAGGACCATGTCATCGAGATCCAACGGAGCACAGGGGCGATCATCAACGTGTGGGATCTCCGGGAGTCCCTGGACCAGGATCGACAGACCTGGTCAGACCGTGAGAATGACTGGGTTCACGTCAATGCGGTCACCTACGACGGGCGGGACGACACCATCATCGTCTCGGGGCGACACCAGGGGGTGGTCAAGCTGACCGCGGACAACGAGGTGGTGTGGATTCTGGCTCCCCACAGGGGCTGGGAGACCGCCGGCGACGGGACGCAGCTCACGCAGTTCCTGCTGCAGCCGCTCGATGCCGCCGGCCAGCCGATCACCGACCTGCCGATCGTCTCCGGGAACGCGAACCATCCGGACTTCGAGTGGAACTGGTACCAGCATGCGCCGCTGCTCACTCCCGCCGGCAACCTCATGCTGTTCGACAACGGCGACAACCGGAACTACACCTTTGCCGAGCGCTACAGTCGCGCCGTCGAGTTCGACATCGACCCCCAGGCGATGACGGTGAGGCAGGTATGGTCGTACGGAAAGGACCGGGGCGCCGAGACCTTTTCACGGATCGTCTCCGACGTGGATTACTTACCGGAGGAGGACCACGTGTTCTTCTCACCCGGTGCGGTGGTTCTGGGCGGCAACTACGGCAAGGTCGTGGAAGTCGACCGCGGCACGGAGCAGGTCCTGTTCGAGGCGACGATCACACCTCCCCAGCCCATCTTCATCATCACCTTCCATAGGACGGAGCGACTGTCCCTCTATCCGGAGAACTGAAAAGGGGCGAGGCGTGACGCCGGGCCTCCGGCGCGGTCCTGCCCTTGCGCTGTCCCCGCTTCCCGAGTATTGTACACAGTATGCAGAATGCAGCAACGCCCTTGCTCGTCCGCGACAACATCAGCGACGCGGTGGCCAACGAGCTGCGGAGGATGATCGTGGATGGTCGCCTCCCGGCCGGGGAGCGGATCAACGAAGTGCATCTTGCGCGACAGCTCGGGGTAAGCCGGACTCCCCTGCGCGAGGCGTTGAACCGGCTCGCCGCGGAGGGTGCGCTCACCAGCGTCCCGCGTCTCGGCTATTTCGTGCGCCAGCTGACGCTCGCCGAGTTCGAGCAGGTCTACGACATCCGCCCCATCCTCGATCCCGAGGCGCTCCGGCTCACCGGCCTGCCACCTCCAGAGCGCATCGAGCGACTGGAGAAGCTCAACCGCGAGCTCGAGGCCGCTCTGGAACCCGAGACCGCGATCGCCATCGATGACGCGTGGCATCTCGAATTGCTCGCCGGTTGCCCCAATCGGGTTCTGGTCGAGCTGATCCAAAACATCATTCAGCGAACGCGGCGCTACGAGCTCGCCCTGATGCGCGAGACGCGCAACGTGCTGCGCGCGACCGAAGACCACGAGCGCATCCTGGACGCGTTGCGCGACGGCGAGCTGCCGGTCGCCTGCGAGGCGCTCCGTCACAATATGCAGAGCGGCCGGGCGCCGATCGTGGAATGGCTCCTTGCGCGTGAGCCCTCCAGCGGCAACGAATCAGCATGAACGGATCTCGAATCCTTGCGAGCCTTTTCGCCGCGGCAGTTGCGGGGTGGGTCGGCCCCGTCCCGGCGGACACCTATGCGCCAGGGCGATCCCGGGCGGCGGTGGATTCCCTTCTGGGCATCTGGGCGAGCGAAACGAGGTTCGGTCCGGCCCTTCACGGCGAGCTCACGCTCGAACGCGGTGGGTCGAGTTGGCGTGCGACTCTGGGGAGCGCCACGGCGAGCTTCCGTGTGACCGGTGACAGCGTCCGCTTCGTCTTCCCTGGTGATCTCGGCGGGTTCCGGGGAGCGCTGATCGACGACGAGCGCGCGATCGAAGGCTTCTGGCTGCGGCCGTCGGGGGAGGCGGAGGGCCGTCCCGACCCGGGTGGTTCGGGCCAGCCCTTCGCGACACCGCTCGTCTTGCGCCGCGCCGGGCCGCGTCTGTGGCACGGAACCGTGCGGCCGCTCCAGGACCGATTCACCCTGTTCGCACGGATCTTTCGCGAAGCCGACGGATCAATCGTGGCCGCCTTCCGCAATCCCGAACTGAACTCCCGCGGAGGCGCATCCCGGGTCCGAGTCAGCCGGGAGAGCGACACGGTGAGCTTCAGCGTGCGGCCGAACACGACAATGCCCGAGATTTCCCAAACAGCGACGCTCGCGCACTCCCCGGACCGGCTCGAGATCTTCTGGCCAGACGTCGGTCGCGTTCTCGAGCTCACCCGTCGCTCGCCAGAGGAGGCGGCCCGCTATTTTCCACGCCCGCCCGGTGAGCCGCCCTACGCGTATCGCAGGCCCCCGGAGACCGGCGACGGTTGGAAGACCGCGCGCGCACGTGACGTAGGCCTGGACGAGGCGGCGTTGACGCGCCTCGTCCAAGGACTGATTGACGCGGATCCGGCCGCCCGCCGCCCCGCCCTCATCCACTCTCTCCTGGTGGCCCGGAATGGCAGGCTGGTTCTCGAGGAATACTTCTTCGGTTTCGATCGCGACACGCCGCACGACTTGCGCTCGGCCGGCAAGACATTTGCCTCGGTCATGCTGGGTGCGGTGATGATGCACGGGGCGGACCTGTCACCGGATACCTCCGTCTTCGATCTGCTGGCCGCCATGGGCCCGTTTGCCAACCCCGATCCAAGGAAGTCACGGATCACGCTTGCGCATCTCATGACCCACACGACCGGCCTCGCCTGCGACGACAACGACGATGCCTCGCCCGGGAACGAAGGCGCGATGCAGAGCCAGGACCGGCAGCCCGACTGGTGGAAGTACACGCTCGACCTGCCGATGGTACACGACCCGGGAAGTCGCTACGCCTACTGCTCGGCCAACACGAATCTGATGGGTGCCGCGCTGACGACGGCAACCGGCACGTGGCTGCCCGAGCTCTTCGAGCGCTTGGTCGCTCGACCGCTTCAATTCGGCCCCTACCACTGGAACCTGATGCCGACGGGGCAAGGCTATCTCGGCGGAGGCCCGTTCGTGCGGCCGAGGGATCTTCTGAAGGTGGGCCAGGCCTATCTGGACAGTGGCGTGTGGGAGGGACGACGAATCGTCGATGCGGCATGGGTCGGACGTTCGACCGCACCCCGCGTGGAGGTCTCGCCGGCGACCACGGGGCTGGATCCGAGCACTTTTCGGGAATTCTATGGGCCTGGTATCGACGGCTACGCCTGGCACCTTTACGGGGTTCGTTCCGAGGATCGCGTCCACCGCGATTTCGAAGCGACCGGGAATGGCGGCCAGCTCCTGATCGTGGTCCCCGAGTTCGACCTGGTGGTCGTTTTCACCGGTGGGAATTACGGGCAGGGCGGAATCTGGAGCCGGTGGCGGGACGAGATCGTCGGCGGGGAGATCATTCCGGCCATCCAGCGCTGATCGATCCGGTCGATACAACGGTTGCCCCGCCGGCCTCGCGAGGGGCCCCGAGCCTTCGTCATCCAGATGACGGAGCCGGGGGCCGGGACGACTATCCTTTCCGTCATGTCGCGCACGGTCGCCAAGGTCCTCCTCTGGCTGTTCGTCATCAACCTGGGGATCGCGTTCGGGGCGGGCCTCTACGAGTCCAGGATCATCATCCCCGACTGGCTCGCCATGTCGGAGGACGGCTACTGGTGGAACGCCGAGGCCGCGCGCGAGGACAACACGGGGCTCCGCTTCTGGGTCTACGTGACGACCGTCCCGCTCACGGTGATCACCTTCGCCAACCTGGTGGGGGCCTGGCGGGCGAGAGGATCTTCCAGCGTCTGGTGGACCGTGGCCGCCCTGACCGCCCTGGCGGAGCGACTGCTGACGTTCTTCTACTTCATCCCGACCATGATTGAACTGATGGGCGATGGGACGATGCCCGGGGCGGAAGCCGAGGCCATGGCGCAACAGTGGGTGAACCTCAACAACCTTCGCCACGGCCTCACGCTCATCGCCTGGCTGGCGGCCCTCCGCGCGTTCGCGCTGATCCACCGGGGCAACCGCTCGCTGTCGTGAGGTAGAGCGGCACCGCGCCCGACCGCGGGGTTCAGCCTGCTAGTCCACTGGGTAGCCCTCGCCGACCCCCCTCACCGCGCGCCTCGCAGGGCTGGTCCGCGAGATCACGAGCGAGGTGTGGAGCTTCCGGGAGGACCTGAGCTTGTTCGAGCGCTGAGCGCCTTCCGCCTAGCTCCCGAACATCGCCGCCGCACGCTCCTCCATCTCCTCGGGGGAGACGTCCTCTTTGTGGGTCGCGATCATCCACATGTGGCCGAAGGGATCCTTGAGGCGGCCCGAGCGGTCGCCATAGAACATGTCCTCGACGGGGAACAGCATCTCGGAGCCCGTGTCGACGGCCTTCTTCGCGACCGCGTCCACGTCCTCGACGTAGAGGTGGATCACGACCGGCGTCCCGCCCAGCGAAGCCGGACTCTGGTTGTGC
>JBOHRQ010000079.1:0-8821 GCA_050732875.1 Gemmatimonadota bacterium
GGCAGAGCCGGATCGTCGAGTGCCGCTTCTTCGGAGGCATGACGATCCGGGAAACGGCGGAAGCTATCGGAATCGCTCCCGCCACGGTGAAACGGGGCTGGGCGACGGCCCAGGCCTGGCTCTACCGGGATCTCGAACAAGCGCTCGAGGGATCTCCGTGACGGTGAGGGACCGACGCGAGGAAGTGGAGCGGCTGTACACCCGGGCCCGGGAGCTCCAACCAGCGGCCCGGGTCACCTTCGTGCAGGACGCGAGCGATGACAACCCCGAGCTGCGGGACGAAGTCCTCTCCCTCCTCGAGCGGACCCAAGCGGCAGAAGGGTTTTTCCAGAAACTGTCGGAAACAATGCCCTCGCCCTCCCTCTCGACCGATCTGGCAGTTCCGAGCGAGGACCTGCCGGTCGAGCAGGAAATCGGCCACTATCGGATTCTGGGACGGATCGGCAGCGGAGGAATGGGAACCGTCTACCGGGCCCGCGACGCGCGCCTGGATCGCGATGTGGCGCTCAAGTTCCTCCCGGCTCACCTGAGCGCGAGCCACGACGCCGAGGAGCGGCTCCTGGTGGAGGCCAGGGCCGCCGCGGCCTTGGAGCACCCCAATGTCTGCACGGTCCACGAGGTCGGCGAGACCGACGACGGCCGGCCGTTCATCGCCATGGCGCTCTACGAGGGCGAGACCCTGAAGGACCGCCTTGGGCAGGGGCCGCTTTCGCCGGAGGAGGCGGTCGGGATCGCCGCCCAGATCGCGCGCGGGCTGGCGGCCGCCCATGCCCATGGGATCGTCCATCGGGACGTCAAGCCGGGCAACGTCATGCTGACGGCCGAAGGGACGGTCAAGCTGCTCGACTTTGGCCTCGCCCGGCTGGCCGACGCGACTTTGACGCGCCCCGGCGCGACCCCGGGGACGGTGGCCTACATGTCGCCCGAGCAGGTGCGGGGCGACCCGCTGGACCGGCGGTCGGATCTCTGGTCCCTGGGGGTCGTCCTCTACGAGATGCTGGCCGGAGTGCGGCCGTTCCGGGGCGGGAACGACCGGGCGCTGCTGCAGGCCATCCTCCACGAGGTCCCCGAGCCCCTCCGGAAGCACGCGCCCAATACGCCCGAGTCCGTGCAACTAGTCGTGAACCGCCTTCTTGGGAGGAAGCCGGACGACCGTTACGGGAGCGCGGGGGAGCTGCTCGCCGACTTGGAGCAGGCGGGATTCGGTTTCCCGGCCAAAGCCTTTGCGCCCCGCCATTGGATCTCAGGGACAGCCGCCGTGGCTGCAGTCCTCCTTGCCGCGCTCCTGCTGCGAGGCGATGCCCGAGTATCTCCTCCGCCCGAGAGCGAGGCGGCGGCACCCGGCATCGCCGTTCTGCCCTTCGAGGTTCGTGGGGAGGATCTCGACATCTGGCGCGAGGGCATGGTGGACCTGCTCTCGACGAACCTCGATGGCGTCGCGGGGCTGCGCGCGATCGACAGCCGAACGGTCCTGGCCCGTTGGCGTGAAGAAGCGCGGGACACAGGCGCGCCTGATCTCGAGCGGGCGCTCCAGGTGGCGCGCGGCACGGGCGCCCGCTACGCCGTAATCGGCAACGTCGTCTCCAGCGGCTCGCGTATGCGACTCGGCGCCCAGATCTACTCGCTTCAAGACGAGAGCAGCCTTGCTTCACTCCAGGTCGAGGGCCCGCCGGACCAGATCTTCGCCCTCGTCGACCGCCTCTCGATCGACGTCCTTGCCGCGATCTGGCAACGGAAGGAGAAGCCTCGGGGGCAGGTCGACCTGGCCAGGATCACGACAAGCTCCCTGCCCGCTCTCAAGGCCTTCCTGGAGGGAGAGAGCCACTTGCGCCGCGCGGAGTTCGACGGTGCAATCGCGGCCTACGAACGGGCGATCGCGATCGATTCCACGTTCGCCTTCGCGCTGTATCATCTCAGCGAGGCGTATGCCTGGATGGATGAGGTGACCCTCATGGAACAGGCCTCCCGGCGTGCGCTTCGGCATTCCGGCCGCCTGCCCGAGCGTGAGGCGCTACTCCTCCGCGCGGGTTCTGAGTACCACTCGCCCGCACATGACACCCCGACCACCGTCGGGCTCCTGCAGGAGGCCACGCGGAGGTACCCTGACGACGCCGACGCCTGGTACATGCTGGGCGAAGCCTACTTCCACCGCGGCGAGCTGATCCTGGCCCGCCAGGACCAGAGCGAGAGGGCGTTCCGCAAGGCGGTCGAGCTGGATCCTGGGTTCGTCCTCCCCTACACCCACATCGTGAACAATGCCTTTCTCCAGCGCCCCGACAGCGCCCGCGTAGCCCATCTCATCGACATGTATCATCGCCTCGCGCCCAACAGTGATACCGACCAGGAGAACCACATCGCGTTCGGGTTGGCCTTCGGCGACTCCATTCGCCGCAGAGAGGCGCTGGCGGCTCTCGATACGCTGCCGACGAGGAGCCCGAGCCTGGAAAACCTGTCCTCGTGGTTTCTGGACCACCCGCGCTTCTGGGCCGAGCGCGAGGCTTTTCTCGCGAGTCGTCCGCGGAATACCCCGCCCGGCCCCCTGCTGACCTTCCAGCTCTTCGAAACGTACCTCTCGCAGGGAAAGGTTGGGGCGGCCCTCGCGACCCTCGAAGATCCACGGATGTATCCCGGGGTCCGTGCGGCCGGTTTCTACACGATCCATACGGTCGGCTTTCCGGTTCCGGAACCCACCCTGGACCGGGAGCTGGCACTGGCTTCCACGGACGACCTTTCCACGAACATCCAGTCTCTCGTCGTGACCTTCTACGCGGGCGCCTATGCCGCCGACAAGGGACGATGGACGGAGCACGCCGCCGCCGCCGCGCGTCTTCACCGCCTTGCTGACCGGCACCGGGCCGCGGGTGACTCCGCGGCCTCGCGGTTCGCGAGCGGAGCAGCTTCGGCGTTGACGGGTCAGGGGCTCTGGCGGCGTGGCGACGCTCGACGTGCGCTCTCTTTGCTGATGGACGCCCAGCGGCAGGCGACGTGGTCCGAGTCCCACACCCGCGATGCCTTGAACGATACGATCCGCTGGTGGATCGGCGAGCTGCTGCTCGAAATGGGGAGACCGCAGGAAGCGGCGCTCTACTTCGAGTCGTTCTGGAATGATCCCCTGGCGGCCGATCGACTCGCAGGGATCTACGAGCAGATGGGGGATCGGGCGAAGGCTCGGGAAGCCTACGCTCTGGTGGCCTCCGCCTGGAAGGACGCCGACCCCGAGCTGCAGCTACGAGCGCGAGAATCCCGCGCGGCGGTCCAGCGCCTCATCCGCCTGATCCGGGAATAGGCATCGCTGCCCACGGGGTCGCTTACCGCCCGCGGAGGACAGCAGGAACCCGACTGGCTCACCGTGCATCGCTCGGGTTCGTTGCCTTGGGAGCCACTCTCCATTACAACAAGTGGTTCGCATTTGGCTCATCCTCCAATGTTCACGCGTAAATCGGTTGGCCGGGAACGTGCAAAGACGCGAATGACTCCGTGGCGGCAACAGGAGCCCCTGTTATCTTCGATTATCGAGCCGGAGGATGCCCATGGGGCCAGGAGCCCCGGAAATCAGCGGTTCCCGTCAGGAGACGGTGACCCGTCTCCTGCTGGAGCTCAAGGCGGGGGACCGGGGGGCATTCGACGACCTCTTCCCGCTCGTCTATGATCAACTCCGCCAGGCCGCGGAATGGGAAAGACGGCGGTGGCAGGGCGACGAGACCCTCAACACCACCGCCCTCGTCCACGAGACCTATCTGAAGCTGAGCGGTCAGGCCGCGCTGGACTGGCAGTGCCGGTCGCACTTCCTGTCGGTGGCCTCGAGAGCCATGCGGCAGATCCTGATCAACTACGCCAGAGCCAAGCGTGCCGAGAAGCGCGGCGGCCGGCGGCCGGCGGTCCCCCTCCACGAGATCGAGGCCTCCCTGGCAGAAGCGGTGGATCCGTCGGAAGCCAGGGACGAAGCCCTGCTCGCGCTGGAGGAGTCGCTGCGTCGACTGGAGGCGATCGACGAGCGGCAGAGCCGTATCGTCGAGTGCCGCTTCTTCGGAGGGATGACGATCCGGGACACGGCGGAAGCTCTCGAAATCGCTCCCGCCACGGTGAAACGGGGCTGGGCGACGGCCCAGGCCTGGCTCTACCGGGATCTCGAACAAGCGCTCGAGGGATCGCCGTGACGGTGGGGGCCCGACGCGAGGAGGTGGAGCGGCTGTACACGCGGGCCCGGGAGCTCCAACCCGCGGCCCGCGCCGCCTTCGTGCAGGAGGCGAGCCATGACAACCCCGAGCTGCGGGACGAGGTCCTCTCCCTCCTCGAGCGAACCGAAGCGGCAGAAGGGTTCTTCCACAATCTGTCGAAGACGATGCCCTCGCCCGCCCTCTCGACCGATCTGGCCGTGCCGAGCGAGGACCTGCCGGTCGGACAGGAAATCGGCCACTACCGGATTCTGGGACGGATCGGCGCAGGGGGGATGGGGACCGTTTACCGGGCTCGCGACACACGCCTCGACCGCGAGGTGGCGCTGAAGTTCCTGCCGGCCCATCTGTCTGCGAGCAACGATGCCGGAGAACGGCTCCTGATGGAGGCCAAGGCCGCGGCGGCGCTGGATCACGGGAACGTCTGCACGGTCCACGAGATCGGCCAGACAGACGACGGCCGGCCATTCATCGCCATGGCGCTCTACGAGGGCGAGACGCTGAAGGACCGTCTTCGCCCTGGGCCACTCCCGCCGGAGGAGGCGGTGGGGATCGCCGCACAGATCGCCCGCGGGCTCGAGGCCGCTCACGCCCACGGGATCACGCACCGGGACGTCAAGCCCGGCAACGTCATGCTGACCGTCAACGGGACGGTCAAGCTGCTCGACTTCGGCCTGGCCAAGGTGGCCGACGCGACCCTGACGCGCCCCGGCGCTACCCCGGGGACGGTGGCCTACATGTCGCCCGAGCAGGCGCGGGGCGATCCGCTGGACCGGCGGACGGACCTCTGGTCCCTCGGGGTCGTCCTCTACGAGATGCTCGCCGGGACGCGGCCGTTCCGGGGTGGGAACGACCGGGCGCTGATCCAGGCGATCCTGCACGAAGAGCCGGAGCCCCTCCGGAAGCACGCGCCCGATACGCCCGAATCCATGCAACGGATCGTGAACCGCCTTCTTGGGAAGAAGCCGGAGACGCGGTACGGGAGCGCCGGGGAGCTGCTCGCCGATCTGGAGCAGGCGCGATCCGGTTCCCCGGCCAGTCCGCTCGCGTCCCGTGGGCGGTGGATTCCGCGAACCACGACGCGCCGCGTGGCTCTGGGCGCCGCGGGCGTGCTCGTCGCACTGGCTTTCTTCCTCGGGATTCGCACCATGGGTGACGCCGATGCCTTCGTGCCGGTGCCTGACACGACAGGCGCCGCGCCGGCGATCGCGGTCCTCCCTTTCAGCGTGCATGGGAAGGGCCTCGAGATGTGGCGGGAAGGGATGGTCGATCTCCTCTCGACCGGCCTCGACGGGGCGGGCGGTCTCCGCGCGATCGATAGCCGGACCGTGCTGGCCCGCTGGAACGAAGGGGTTGATGAAGATGGGATGGCCGACCTGACGCGCGCCCTCGGAATCGCCCGGCGCACACAGGCCCGCTACGCGCTCGTCGGCTCCGCCGTTGCGGCCGGACCCCAGCTCCGGCTCGCGGCCGACATCTACGATCTCGGGAGCGGCCGGTCCCTGGGGACGGCGCTGGTGGAGGGGTCGCCCGACAGCGTCCTCGCCCTCGTCGATCGCCTGGGGATGCAGGCGCTGCGCGTGGTTTTCGAAGAGGCTCGCGAAAGGCTCCCCACGATCGACCTGGCCAGCGTCACGACCACGTCGCTGCCCGCGCTCAAGACGTTCCTCGAGGGCGAGGTCCGCTTCCGGCGATCCGACTTCCTGGGCGCGATCGAGGCCTGGGAGCGCGCGGTCGCCGCCGATACGCTGTTCGCGCTGGCCTACGTCCGGCTCGTGGAAGCGTACGGCTGGGACGAGGGAGGGGTCCCTGGCAAGTACCAGGAGATGCTCGACCGCGCGCACAGTCTGGCGGACCGGCTTCCCGCGCGGGAGGCTAGGCTGGTCCGGGCCAAGCGACTCCGCCAGCAGGGATGGCTCGAGGGGATCACCGCCCTCGAGGAGATCGTCCGCGAGCACCCGGATGACGCCGAGGCGTGGTACGAGCTGGGAGAACCCTACTACCACGATGCCGGAGCCATGCAGGGGCCGGAGGAAGCCGAGCGGGCTTTCCAGCGCGCCGCCGAGCTCCAGCCGGCGTCCGCCCCCTACCGCGCCCATCTCATCGACCTGGCGTTCGGGTGGCGCCCCGACAGCGCGCGCATCGCGCGCGAGCTCGAGGCCTACGGCCGTCTGGCCCCACAGGGCCAGCGGACCTACACGGGCGGGATCGCGTTCGGGCTCGCCTTCGGCGGCCCGGACGCGCGCGCGCGGGCCCGGGCCGGGCTCGACACACTGGATCCCAAGGTCGCGATCCCGGTCTACCTCTTCTTGCGCCACCCCCGGTTCGCCGCGGAACGGGAGGCGGTGTACCTCGCCTTCGGTTCGCGACTCCACGACGAAGGTGATCTTCCACGGTGGATACGCTTCATGGATGTAGGTGCAGTGGACGGGCAAGTCCGCGAGGCCCTCAGCAGCCTCGATGACCCCCTGATGTCGGCAAACGTCCGCTGGTGCGGGCCCCTGCAGCTGTCCGTCCTGGGCCTCCCCGTGCCGGCCGAGATCCTGGAAGAGACGCTCTCCCCGAGCTCCGCCGACAGCTCCGCATTCGACAGCCAGGTCTGGGTGACCTGCGCCGTCGCCTACGCCACCGGACGCGGCCGGTGGAGCGAGCACGCCGCGCTTCTCTCCCACGCCCGGGAGAGGGCAAGGAAGGAGCTTGCCGCGGGCGACACGGCGAGCGCCCGGCAGTGGAACCGAACCGTCCTCGAGGCCGAGGCGCACGGGCTCTGGCGGCGGGGCCGGAAGGCGGAGGCGCTCAGCAGCTTCGAGAGCCTCCTCTCGAGCCACACCGGTGCGAGCTGGGTGGTGTGGTACGTGGGCCAGCTGGCGTTCGAGCTCGGCCGATGGGACTTGGCGGAAAGGGCGTTCCGAGCGCGCTGGAACCTGCATGAGCCGCCGGCCTATCTGTACCTCGGTCGGATCTACGAGCGGACGGGTCGGACCGCCGAGGCCGTGGAGGCCTACGAGTTCGCCATCCAAGCCTGGCGGAACGTCGATCCCGAGCTGCAGCCCCTGGTCGACAAGGCCCGGCAGGCGATTACGCGACTGTCCGGCGCGGCGGACTAGAGCGATGTTACGCTCCTTCCCTCACTTCACGATGACCCAGCCGTACATGCCGGCGACCACGAAGTGTGGCAGGACGCGGCAAATGACGAGGTAACGACCGGGCGTGTCGAACGTGCCGGGAGGCGAGATGTACGTCAGTGGCCCAACCGAGAGCGCCGGGATCATCAAATGAGTTGTCGTGTGTGGCAGGCAGGAACGGAGAGCCCACGTCGGTTCGACCGAACTGCATGATGGCCGACGAAGGCGGGCCCGCCAGGTCCAGGTCGGCGGGTGATTCGGCTGACCGTGCCGGGCCGGCGGTTGACTCCGCGCTGCAGATAAGGTCGGGGGACAGGCCATTCTGAGCCGCCAGGCCATTCGCACGGCCTGTTGTCTCCCCCGACACTCCCTATACAACAAACCGGCCGCTATTGGCTCACTCGTACCGTGGCTGGGGTGACTGGTATGGCGGGACCTCAGGGAGCCTTCACGCCGAACAGGGGTTCCAGGCCGCTGGGAACCGACTCCGGGACGGTGAGGAGATCCGGGTCCAAGGCCGTGCCGGGGTCGGTGAGCGCCTTGAGGAACTCCACGACGGCCTGGACTTCGTCGTCGGTGAGCAGCAAGGGGTCTCGCACGAGAGGGTCCACGAGCGCGTCCGGGACGGCGGGATGCCGCGGCCGCACGCCCTGGTCGTAGAAGCGCACCACCTCCTCCAGGGTCGTGAACACGCCGTCGTGCATGTAGGGGGCGGTGAGCTCCGCGTTCCGCAGGGTCGGCGTGCGGAAGGCATACCGGTCCGCGGCGCTCGAGGTGTGCTCCTCGCGCCCCGTATCGTCGCCGGGGATGACGGCCTTGCCGCCACCCTCCTGCGGGACGCCGAGGACGTGGAAGCGGAAGTCGCTGAACATGGGCCCGCCGTGGCAGGAGGCACACCCGGCCTTGGTGAAGAAGAGCTCCAGCCCCAGCTTCTGCTCTTGCGTCAGCGCCCCGTTCTCTCCCCGCGCGTAGCGGTCGAAGGCCGAGTTCCGGGTCACCAGCTCGCGCTCGTAGGCGGCGACCGACCGGCCGTAGGTGTCCATGGAGATGACCTCGGACCCGGCCAGGAGCGCCGCCTCGGCGGGAAACGCCTCCCGGAACAGCCGGACGTACTCGGCGATGCCGCGGAGCCGGGCGACCACGCTGTCGCGGGCCGCCTCTTCCGAGTAGGCGTCGCCGGCCATCTCGATGCGCGAGGTGATCGGCACCCGCGCCTGCTCCTCCAGCCCCTGCACCCTTCCGTCCCAGAATTGAAAGCCGAGGTGGCTCGGCAGGCCGGTCTCGTCGGCGTTGAAGGCGGCATTCAGGACCGTCGGCGAGTTGCGTGGCTCGAGCTCGATCGGCCGGCCGGTCACGGCGGATGTGGAGACGACCCGGTTCGGGCCCAGCCCGACGCCGCTGACCCCGGCGCTGAACTGTCGGCCGTCGGCGAAGCCGAAGCCGGGGTGATGGCAGGTGGCACAGGCCACGTCCTTCTCGCCGCTCAGGATGGGGTCGGAGAAGAGAAGGCGGCCGAGAGCG
>JBOHRQ010000080.1:0-8714 GCA_050732875.1 Gemmatimonadota bacterium
CCGTGAGGGCCGCCGCTCCGAATCGCACGGTGCGCAGGAGTGACGAAACACTCGCTCCGCGGCAGCCACCAGCCCCCCAGCGAACGCGGTGGTCATTACGCCGATCCGTCCCGATTGCCGTCGCTGCGGTTTCGATCATAGCGATGGTCTTCGCCGCCACGCAGCTGCGGGATGCGCCGGCCGGCGACCCCATCGCTGCCCCGTCGGCCCCCTCCATCGCCGTCCTGCCACTTGTCAACCTCAGCAGCAACTCTGCTGACGCCGCGCTGGCCGACGGCATGACCGAGGAGCTCATCGCCGTGCTGGGCAGGACGGGCGATCTGCGCGTCATCGCCAGCACCTCTGTCTTCGCCCTCCGGGACCGCAGGCTAGACGTGCGCCAGATCGCCGACAGCCTGCGCGTGTCGCACGTCGTCGAAGGGGGCCTCCAGAAGATCGGCTCCCGCCTGCGCATGCAGGTCCGGCTGGTGGACGCGCGCGACGGCACGACCCGCTGGTCGGAGACATACGACCGGGAATTCGAGGACGTGTTCGCGGTGCAGGAGGAGATCGCTCGCGCCGTAGCGCGCGAGCTCGACATGAGGCTCGCGGAAGGGGGTGGCGCGCCACCGAGCCTGGCGCGCCACCACCCCCGGAGCATCGTGGCGTACGAGCGGTACCTGCGGGGGATCGATGTCGGCTTCCGCCAACATCGCCACCAGCGGGGTGCCGAGTATTTCCAGCATGCGATCGCGGCCGACTCGACCTACGGCGCCGCCTACGCGGCTCTGGCGCGGATGTACGTCCTCATGGGCGCCGGTAGCCGCGATCGACGGCGCGATCTGTACGCCGACGCCGAGCAGGCGGCGCGGAGGGCCCTCGCTCTGGACGACTCGCTGGCCGAGGCGCACGAGGCCCTGGGCTGGGCCCACCTGGCCCAGAAGGACATCACGTCGGCGGAAACGGAGTTCAAGCGGGCGATTGCCCTCGATCCGCGTTCCCATGCCCACGAAGGTCTGGCCCTTCTCTACCTGTGGGCCGGCCGGCCCGCCGAGCAACTGGCCGAGGCCCGGCTAGCGCTGGAGAACGACCCCTTCTCCCACACGGCCATCCGGGAGATGGCGCGCGCGCTCCTCGTGAACGGCCGCTGCGACGAGGCCTTGGACCAGCTCCGTCCGCTCAAGGAGCTCAGCCCGCCAGTGGGCTACGCCGGGCTCATCGGCGGGCAGTGCTATGCCATGCAGCGGATGTGGCCCGAGGCGATCGCGGAGTTCCGCTGGGCGGAGGAGAACTCGGCTGGCTCCGCTCCGGCCTTCCTGGGCTACGCCCTGGCCCGTGCGGGCCAGCGGGAGGAGGCCAACGCCGTCCTTACGAATCTCCTGACCGGACGGAAGTACAGCCACGGCGCGTTCGGGATCGCCATCGTGTACGCGGGGCTCGGGGATTACGATCAGGCCTTCGGCTGGCTCGACAAGGCGGTGGACGAGAATTCGATCCACCGTGACCTCATGCTCCCCGTGTTCGACGCTCTCCACCAGGATCCGAGGTTCGGGCGGCTGAAGGCGCGCCTGGGGCTTGACGGACGGTAGCACAAGGCGCGCCCCCCGCGAGGAGCGCGCGCCCTAGAAGCACAGCATCGTCGCGGGGGCGGTCTGGCCCGCCTGCACGTTCACGCTCGCCGACTCGCCGCACCAGCTCGTCACGACGTAATCCCCGGGGGGCAGGTCGTCGAACGCGTAGACGCCATTCCAGGGGCCGGTGGTCGTCACGCGGTCGACCGGCCCGGTGACGGTGACGGAGCGGCCCGCCAGATGCACATCGGGGAGATTCTCACTATCCACGAACCCCGCGATGCTGCCCGTTGTCCGGCTGGCGCACGCGAAGTTCAGGATCGTTTCCCGGCCCTCCCGCACGGTCGTCTCCTTTTGGATTGCGTCGCAGGGCGCACCTGCCGGCATCCTTGCGATCACGGCATAGTCCCCGGGTGCAAGATCCCTGAATTGATAGTTGCCGCTGCCGCCGCTGCCGTTCTCGTCGAACGAGACCGTGGTCGTGAGGCCAAGGAGGGAGGTCCGGCTTGGTTCTCTCAACTCCACGGGCACGAGTCCGCGGCCCGCGCCATTGATCGTCACCTGGCCGCGGATGCTGGGAGTCCCCGTTTGTCGAAACGTGCAGTGGATGTCGACCGTGGTTCCACGGGCCACCTGAACCGTGGCGACCGCGGACTGGCAATAGAGGCCCTCGGATGCCACCCCCGCAGCCACGGCATAGGCTCCCGGTGGGAGGTCGTTGAACATGAAGGGGACCAGCGTGCCCAGGACCCCATTGCGCGTCGTGGTCACCGGGCCGGTCACATGGAGGACGAAGACCCACTGAAGATCTGGCACGTCACTCTGAGTGACGTTCACCCTGAGCGCCCCGACTCGTTTGCAGACGATGTCCGCGGTGGACGTCTGGTCCGCCCGGACAACGACATTCCTCCCCCCGCAGTCCGCCTCCGGAGTGTTCACCGTCAAGGCGAAGATCAGACCGGCCAGCACGGAGTCGAAGGCGAAAGCGCCGTCTGCACCCGTGGTTCGTGTCAGCTCGACCCCGACGCGGCTCAGGCGGACCGTCGCCCCCTCGATCGCCGAGCCGTCGGCGGTAACGGTCCCGGCAATCGCGCCGAACTGTTCCACGCAGGCGATGCTCACCGCGACGGTTTCCCCCGCCTCCATCTCGGCCGTCATGGACTCGCACGCAAGCCCTGAGAGAACCACAGTCAGGGTATAGATCCCCGGCGGCAGATCGGCGAACGTGAAGCCGCCGTCGGGACCCGAATTCGTCGTGCGCCTGATGTGGGGGCCGGTGAGCGAGACCTCAGTCCCGCCGATCGGCGAGCCGCCATGGGTCACGACCCCATGGATCGTCGCCATGAGAGTTTCGGGGCTCTCCAAGGGGTTGCGGCTCTCCGAATCGCACTGCAGCGCAGCCGTGAGGATGAGGATCAGGCAAGAGAACCGCGTCAGGGTCTTCATTCTCGTGCTCCTTTTCTGCGGCGCTTGCCGCAGTCGGGTCTCTCTGCCCCAGCGCCGTCCGGGATGACCGGCGCGAGCGGGGCGCAGTCCAGGAACCGCATGGCAAACGCCTTGTGTCATGCGGGAGTATGAACCACGGCGCTCACCACCGGATCAGCATCGGCTCAGCGCGCCTCAGCGCGGGATGGGATTTGAGGGGGCTGGCCCTCCTGAAGAAGCGCCCGGGGGTTCAGAACCGATAGCGGAGCGCCACCTGGAGCTGGAAGGCCGACTCGGTCCGGAGGGTGGTCCACTGAGGCGCCCCCGCATCGAACCGGAAGATCGATTGCGACGTCGCCGGCGGCTCCTGCGTCTGGCCGACGTGCTCGAGGAGCCGCGGCGCCGCTACCCGGTACCGCCCCCAGTCATCGTTCAGAAGGTTGAGGAGGTTGAACACGTCGAGCTCCGCCTCGAGGGCGTGGCCGCCGATCGGGATCGCCTGCCTGACCGAGGCGATCGTGGTGTGGGACCAGGGCTCGCGGCAGGTGTTGCGCTCCAGGGTCCGTCCTCGCTGCCGCCGGAGGCACGGCGTCCGATCGATGAAGCGTTCGAACGCCGCCTGCTGGCGGTTCACGCGTTCGGCCTGGGCGGCCGGCGAGTTGTCGTCGCCGGCCAGGTCCGACCGGCCGCTGAACGTGATCTCGTCCGGATCGAACGCGTCGCGAGGGACATAGATCGGGTCGTTGGCGTTGGAGCCGTCGGCGTTGAGGTCGCCGCGCCGGCCGGCACCACCGGCGAGATACGTGAACGGACTCCCCGACTCGCCCACGTAGTAGAACGAGAAGTCGGTCGTCCAGCGAGGCCAGGGCGCCCTGTACGTTCCAGCTAGGACAACCCGGTGCGGCAGATCGTTCAGCGAGATCCCGCGGCTCGGCTCCTCGTGGCGGCCGGACACCGCGCGCGCATCGGCCCACATGACGATCCCCGGTTGGTTGACCCGACTCGGGGACTGGACGTCGCGGACCCGCGAGTACGTGTACGAGGCGCTCGCCGCGATCCCCCGCGTGAAGCGCCTCTCGAGCCGCGTCGAGAGTTGATACGAGTAGTTCCGCGAGGTGTTCCTGAGATCGATCACCTCGGAGAAGCCGGACCTGAGCGCCGGCGTGGCCACGGCGCTGGTGCCGATCGTGCCGTAGAGCACACGGCCGAACCGATCGACCGCCTGTGGGCCCTGGAGGTTCAGGTTCACGAACATGAAGTCCGAGAGGCCGCGACTGATCAGCGCCTCGCTGGTAGCGAAGAGCCCCCATGGGAGCCTCCGATCCCATGCGAGCGAGGCGCGCAGGGACCGCGCCATTCGGAGGTCCCGCTCGAGCAGGTCCACGTCCCCAAGCGGGGCCGCCTCGAGAGCGGGGCCTGTGGCACACGCCGTGGGCGCCGCGCGGTAGTCGGGCACGAACGTCGGCGGCGGGCCCGTATCGGTCGGCAGGGCTCCGCAGCGCAGGACCCCGATCCCGACACCGTAGTTGAAGAGCGCGGGATGGAGCCAGGCCAGGGGCGGCCGCCCCGTGAAGATCCCGACCCCGCCACGGAGCTGGTCGCGTCCTGTGCCGAAGAGGTCCCAGGTGAACCCGACGCGCGGGGAGAGGTGCACCCGCGTGCGCGGCATCTCGTCCGTGCGCCGGCCAAAAATCGAATCCACCAGGGCGTTGTACGGACCATGCCCGCCGATGTCCAGAAGGTCGGCGCGGATCCCCATGGTGACGGAGAGGCGCTCGCCGGCGCGCCATTCGTCCCCTATGTAGGCGGCGTACTGAGCCCCGCTCATCGGCACGCTCGCGCTCCCGAAGTCCTTCCGCAGCTCGTAGCGTTCGGCGATGCCGGCCTCGAGCGAGTCCAGGCTGGAGAACGTCCAGATCCCGTACCCGCCGACCACACCGCCGCGCTCGATGCGAAACCGCTCCGCTTGAGCTCCGAGCACGAGCACGTGGTCCCTCCCCCACGGAAGGCTGAGCTCATCCTTGAGGCTGATCGACCACGCCTCACTGAACCGTCCCTGGGCTTGCTCGGCCGCCCCCGCATTGAGCGTCGCCAGACCTCCGTTCGTGCCCGGAACGAGGACTCGCACGAGCGGCTGACGGACCTCAGGGAGAGTGTTCGTCCAGTTCGAATTGTGGGACAGGAGCAGTTCGTTGTGCCCGCCACCGGTGCTGCGCAGATCGGTGTGGAGCTGGAGCGAGGTGAGGCGCGACCCGCCCTCCAAAGCCCACCCGTACGTGGAGAGGGAAAACGTATCGCGCCCGGACCGCGAGAAATTTGGGTCCTCCGAGCGAGCATAGCTCACGAATCCGATGGCGCGGCTGTGCCAGTGCGGGAGGGCCGCGTCGACACGGGCGAAGACGTTTCTCAGCGGGGTTCCGTTCTCGACCGGCCCGCCGGAGCCGGACACGAGGCCGTGGCCTCGCATGATCTCGTCCAGGCGCTCGAGATCCGCTTCCCTCACCGGCAGAGGAGGGGTCGCGCTCGACCGCTGTCCAACGTAGGGGCCGGGAGCCGGCGAGGTAAAGCGCTGGAACTCCGGCGCCACGAAGAAGTGCAGCCGGTCGCGCACGATGGGGCCCCCCAGCGAGAAGCCGTATTGCAGTCGGTCATAGGGCGTGCTGGGCGCGAACTCGCCACCCCGCGCCAGCCGATCGTTTCGCCAGTACGCGAATGTGGAGCCTCGGAAGTCGTTCGTTCCCGACTCCGTGACCGCGTTGACCAGGGCGCCGGCGAAATCACCGTAGCGGACGTCGTAGGGCGCGACGAGGACCTGGTACTCCTTCACCGCGTCGATTGGGACGGACTTCCCGACAATGTGGCCCGGTGAGACATTGCTGTTCACGATGCGCTCCTCGGCGCCGTTGATCAGGAAGCTGTTGAATCGGAAGTTCGCGCCCGCGCCGGAGACGCCGCTTCGCTGGAACCCGACCTTGGTCGAGACCTGCGGCGCGAGGACGACGAAGTCGTAGAAGTTCCGGTTCAGCGTGGGCAGCCGGTGGACGAGCGAGTCGGGGACCCTCGTGGCCGGGCCGCCGTCAGCATGGATCCACGCCAGGGAGGGGGCGGCAACGACTCGCAGGGTGTCGACCGGAATGGGGGCCGGCTTCAGCACGAAGGCGAGCTCGAGCGGCTGGCCCAGCGTGAGGAAGACCGGGGCTCGCCGCTCGGTGAGAAAGCCGAGACGCTCCACCGTGATTGCGTAGGGCCCCCCAACCTCCAGCCCCTGAACGAGGAAGCGCCCGTGTCGAACCTCGCTCTCGACAACGAAGCCCGTCGCGGTGTTCAGGATCTCGATCCGGGTGCCGTCGGTATCGGTGTCATCGGCGGCGCGGACAGTGCCGCGGATGGCGGCGGTGGTGACCCCCTGCGCGAGAAGGGAGCCCACGGGTCGGACCGACCCCGTGGCCGCCAATGCCGAAATCACAACTGCAAAGTGCAGGCTATGGGCTGTCAAAAGACGCGGCTCCTGGTGGAACCCTTCCCCCCGCCAGAAGAATACCACGGGGGTCAGCCGCGGTTTACCCGCTCCAACCCACCGGCAAGGCACCCCGGGTCTCAGCCGCCCAGGGCGGGAAGCTCAAATGCGTCATTTTCAGCTGATCGTTGGTGCGCCCGAGAGGATTCGAACCTCTGACCTACAGCTCCGGAGGCTGTCGCTCTATCCAGCTGAGCTACGGGCGCGCGTGGCGGAATGTCTGAATCGAATCTAGCCGCCCCGCGGGTTCTCGACTAGCACGGGGCAACGAACGGGGCACCCGCGAAAGCGGGTCGCGGCCATCTTCAGCGGCCGACCGCCTGCCCCTCCATCACCAGCTCCTTCAGCTCTTTCGACGGCTTGAAGGTGGGGACCGTCCGGCCGGGGACGTGGACGGATTCGCCGGTGCGCGGGTTGCGCGCCTTGCGCGGTCGGCGGCGCTTTACCTTGAACGAGCCGAAGCCGCGGATCTCGATGTTCTGCTCCCGGGCGAGGGCCTGCTTGACGGCTTCCAGAAAGCCGTCGACCACGACGGCGGTGTCCTTCTTGGTGAGTCCGGTCGCTTCCGCGATCTGCTCGACCAGATCCGCTTTGGTCATTCGATCTCTCTCCTGTGAGGGCGCCGCCGATCGAAAAGACACGCTCGCACGTCAGTCGAAGCGGGCCTTAAGATACGATGGCGCAAGGACTTGTCAACCAACCGGCTGGCCCATCCACTCCTGCAGGCTGCGCACCTCGTAGGAGTCCGCGCCCCGCGCCACCGCGTCCGCGGCGAACCGCGCCGCCGACAGCGTGCTGAGACACGGGATCCCCACCGCCAGCGCGGCCCTGCGGAGGGCGAACTCGTCGAACCGGGATCGGCGACCGAGCGGCGTGTTCACCACGAGCCCGATCCGCTCGCCGCGGATCAGGTCCACCGCATCCGGCTTCCCCTCGCCGACCTTGAGGACGAGCTCGGCATCGATGCCCCGCTGGGCGAGGGCGTCACGTGTCCCGCCTGTCGCGAGCAGCGGCACACTCATCTCCCGGAGCCGCGCCGCGATCTCGGCCCCGCCCGGCTTGTCGCGGTCGTTGAGCGAGAGCAGCACCCCACGCTCGAAAGCCCGCACCAGGTCCACGCCCGCCCCCAGCATCGCCTTCAGATAGGCGGTCGGCGCATCCTCCGCCATCCCGATCACCTCGCCCGTCGAAAGCATCTCCGGTCCCAGGACGGGATCGGCGCCCGGGAAGCGATCGAACGGGAAGACGGGGGCCTTCACCGTTACCGCCAGGGGCTCGGGATCGTCCACGAGCCCCAGCTCCTCGAGCGTGCTTCCCACCATGATCCGGGCGCCATGGCGCGCCAGCTGCACCCCGACCGACTTGCTCACGAACGGGATCGTGCGCGAAGCGCGCGGGTTCACCTCCAGGATGTAGACCGCGCCGTCCTTCACCGCGAACTGAACGTTCATGAGGCCCTGCACCTCCAGCTCCGATCCCAGCCGGCGGGTCTGCTCCCGCAGCTCGCGCTCGATCTCCGGTTCGAGGTCGGGCGGCGGGAGGATGCAGGTGCTGTCCCCGCTGTGGATGCCGGCTTCCTCGATGTGCTGCATGACCGCGCCCACGATCACACGCCGCCCATCGGCGATGGCGTCGACGTCGAACTCGGTGGCGCCCTCCAGGAACTCGTCGATGAGAAGGGGCCCTTGGTCCGAGACCCGCATGACGGTCACCAGGTAGCGCTCGAGCGCGCTCTCGTCGCGCACGACGACCATCCCGCGGCCGCCCAGCACGTAGGAGGGCCGGAGCAGGACCGGGTAGCCGACGCGCCCCGCTTCGCGCCGCGCCTCCAGGGCCGTGCGCGCGATCCCCGAGCGCGGCTGGCGCAGCCCGAGCCGGGTCAGAAGCCGGCCGAAGCGGTCCCGGTCCTCGCACAGGTCGATGGCCTCCGGAGAGGTCCCGATGATCGGAGCACCGGCTTCATGGAGCCGCCGCGCGAGCTTGAGCGGCGTCTGGCCGCCGTACTGGACGAGAATGCCGTCCGGGCGCTCCTTCTCCACGATCGCCCACACGTCCTCGAAGGTCAGCGGTTCGAAGTAGAGGCGGTCGCTGATGTCGTAGTCGGTCGAGACGGTCTCCGGGTTGCAGTTGACCATGATCACCCGGTGTCCGACCTCGCGCAGCGCGAAGGCCGCCTGCACGCAGCAGTAGTCGAACTCGATCCCCTGGCCGATGCGATTCGG
>JBOHRQ010000081.1:0-8678 GCA_050732875.1 Gemmatimonadota bacterium
GTACGATGAGCAACACGGCCGTCTTTTCCGACGGGCAGCGGCTCTCGTACGTCGAGGGGGTCGGAGACGCCACGGTCGAGGACGCTACCTTCGTGCGCTCCCTCGAGTACGACCAGGCGGGCAACCCCATCGAGCTGCCTTCGGCGATCACCCACTGGAGCCTGGCGGAGGGCGACAGCCTGCCCTATGTAGTGGAGCCGGTCAGCAATCCACTGACCGGGGTCAACCCCGCCGACTACCGGACCCTGAACCTGGGGACGATCGAGGCCTCCGACTACGGGACCGGCGGGCCTGCGGACTGGCGACCGCTCGAGCTCGGAGAGACGAACGTGACGGTGACGGGCCGGGCGCAGCGCGAGGGCGCGGACTTGTATCTCGCTGCCGATGACGCGCGCGTGCGCTTGCAGGGGATCGAGGGCCTCGGGGGGCTCGACAGCCTCGAGATGGCTTGGGCGGCAAGCAACGGAGCCCTCATCAGCGCCTTCGGCCGGATCACCTCGACGCCGCGCGGAGGCGACCCGTTGTTCGTGCTGATCGTCAACGCGGTCGATCCGCCACGCCCGACGGAGGCGGGGACGCAAGCCGGCGCCGGCACCCCGGCTCCCGACACCGCGCCAGCCGCACCCCCTGCACCGTAGCCGCAGCCCGTATCGGTATGGTGAAGGGCGGGGACGTGACCGGACGCTCAAAACGCCCCGAGCTCGAGGCGCGCGACTGAGGGCTTCCGAGGCCTGCTGAAACGCAGGCCGCAGGAAGCCCGAAGGAGCAGCAACGACGAGATCGGGCCGTTTTCAGCGTCCGGGCTATTTCGAGCGGATGATGGCGATCCTCACCGTCGTCCGCCCGAACGCATCGAAAAACACGTCGTGCGTCTGATCACCGGAGCCGGTCGGCAGCACGAAGTAGTCGGCATCCGCCCGATTCAGCGTGCGCGCGACGTTGAACGTCGCGTCCAGGTGCAGGGGCTCGAGGGTCATCCCCTGGAAGCGGCTCCCGGGGACGCAACGGCAAGCCGCGATCTCCTCCTCCATCCCGTGCAGGTTCACCGTTTTGTAGTTGTACCGTGATCCTCCGATCAACTCGCGGTTCGAGATCGCCGCCGTGATGAACCAGTCCCGCAGCAGATCCTCGAACGGCAAGCCGGTGACCCCCTCGACGTTGCTCACCCCGGCCAGACCGCTCTGTCCCAGGTTCAGGAAGCTGTTGGAGCCGAAGCGGTCCCAGATGTACAGCATGAACATCATGTAGCGGTCATCGAACCTCCCTTCGTAGTCCAGCGGCAGCATCGACAAGCCACCGTTCTGGCCGCCCAGGAACTGCCATAGCCGCAGCAGCGACCCGCCCCAGTAGCCATTCAGTGCCTCGGCGGCGTAGGACAGCCCCTCGTTCACCCAGCGCTCGTCGCCGATGTCACCGCGTGACACGATGTGATAACCGGCATTGATCACGTGCTGGTGCTCGTGCGCCAGGGATGACAGCGGCCGGTCGATCGGATCGCTGGGGATCCAGTTCGTATAGAAGGACTCCATCCCCCGATTGCGGATCGTGTCGCAGTAGACGCCACCCTCGATCCCGAGCTCGGGGGACATGATTACCAGCACGCGGTCGTTGTCGTCGAAGTCCGTGGTGGATCCGAACAGCCGCGTGTTGGTGGGGAAGATCTCCTCGTCGAAGGCCCGGCCCAGCGAGTCGATGCGCGCCTGATGGGCCTCGGGGGGCGCATCCACGTAGATCGCGACATGCTGACCCAGGTAGCGGAGAGGAACCACCCGCTCGACGTCGATGCGGCACGACTTGATGTTGACGGCCGGGGCGACCCCCGCCGCCGGGACCAGCCCCCCGGGCTCGATGTCGCCGCGGCGCACGTGTCCTTCTTCTTCCATACCGACCTCGTGGCCCCGCGGCGTATCCGGCAGGGCGAGCGAGCCGGCGATCGCGCCTCCCGGCGCCTGAAAGAGCAGCCGGTAGTCGCTCCGCCGCTCGAGGTCGGTATGGTACGGGATCAGGAGATACTCTGCGTCCGCCACCGCGGGAAAGCGCAGCAGGGTGCCCTCGGCGGTGGGACGCAGCTCCTCGATCTCGCCGATCTCGATCTCGATCGGAGTGACCGGCGCCGCCACGATCTCGAAGGGCAGAAAGGAACGCGGGTCCTGCTCGAGGGTCACGATGATCCGGGTGCGATCGCCCCCCGCGGGCATCTCGACCTGAAAGTCGGCGACCCCGCGCGAGTCCGCGGTCGAGAAGCGCCCCCTGAGGTTCCCCCGGCCCTCCTCCAGCGTCGCCTCCAGGAGGGCGCCGGCAAAGGGAACCGTCTCGCCGTCATCGCCGGGCCGCTGGATCGACATGGCCAGCGTCACCACCCGCTGGGATTCTGCGGGCACGACCTGCGCCCTGGGGGTGACATAGCGCAGGACGATGCCGTCCCGCCCCCCTGGCGCGCCCACCGGCCCTTCCTTCTCGCTGCAGCCGATCGCCAGCACCCCCGCCACCAGGAGGGCCAGCCGGCGGCCGGCGCCACTACGCAGGGACCGCCTCCCTTTCGTGCCGGCCCGCCAGCGCGCGGCCGGTGTGGGAAGCCTCGCAGCCGGCTACTTCCTCCGGGGACCCCGCGACCACCACCCGCCCCCCGCCCGGTCCGCCCTCCGGCCCCAGGTCGACGATCCAGTCGGCCCGGGCGACGAGCTCCAGATGGTGCTCGATCACGATCACCGTATGGCCGCGGGCGACGAGCTCGTCGAGGACGCGGGCCAGGTGCCGGATATCGTCGTTGTGAAGCCCGTTCGTGGGCTCGTCCAACAGGTAGAGGATGCCGCGCCCGCCCCGGCGCCGGGACCGGGGCCCTCGTGCCAGCTCGCGGGCGAGCTTGAGCCGCTGGGACTCCCCTCCCGAGAGCGTCGTCGCGGGCTGGCCGAGCGCGACATACCCGAGGCCGATCTTCTGCAGGACTCGCAGGCCCCGTCCGACCTTTGGCTCGCCAGCGAAGAACGACAGCGCTTCGTCGGCCGTCATCTCCAGAACCTCGTCGATCGAGCGCCCGCGCCAGCGCACCTCCCGCACCTCCGATCGGTAGCGCCGCCCGCCGCACGCCTCGCAGCGGACGAATACGTCGGGCAGGAACACCATCTCGATCCTCTCGTGACCGTCCCCGCGACAGACGGGACACCGCCCGGCGGCCGTGTTGAACGAGAAGTGGCTCGGATCGAGCCCACGCCGCCGGGCCCCCGGCGAAGCGGCGAACAGCCGTCGGATCGGATCGAAGGCGTGGACGTAGGTGACGGGATTCGAGCGCGGGGTCTTGCCGATCGGCGAGGCGTCCACGAGGGCCACCTCGGAGACCCACTCGGCGTTCAGGATCCTCTCGCACGTCGGGCCCTTCAGGGCATCGTCCCGGCTCTCCTCCGACGTTGCACCCGCCAGCGTGCGGTGAATGACGTCGAGGACGAGCGAGGACTTCCCCGATCCCGACACGCCGGTCACCGCGGTGACCGCGTGGAGCGGGATCTCGACGTCGATCTCGCGGAGGTTGTGGGCCCGGGCGCGGCGGACGCCGAGCCACGGACCGTCGAGGGTGCGCCGCTTCCGGGGTGGCATCTCCGCCGCCGAGGACAACCATCGTCCGGTGGCCGTCGCGGCCTTCTCCAGCGCCTCCGGGGGGCCCTCGAAGACGAGCCGTCCGCCGTCGGCACCGGATCCCGGTCCCAGCTCGAAGACCCGATCGGCCTCGCGTACGACTTCCAGGTCGTGCTCCACGACCAGCACGGTGTTGCCCCGTCCGCCCAGCTCCCGGAGCAGGTCGAGCAGTCGGCGCGTGTCGCGCGCGTGCAGGCCGATGGTGGGCTCGTCGAGCACGTACAGCCCATCGGTCAGCGCGCTTCCCAGCGCGTTGGCGATGGCGATCCGCTGGGCCTCGCCACCCGAGAGCGTGCGGGTGAGACGATCCAGGGTCACGTAGTCGAGCCCGACTTTCAGCAGGATGGCGATCCGTCGCTCGAGCTCGCGCAGGATCGGGGCCCCGACCGCCGCGTCTCCGATCTCCGGATCCAGCCCCTCGATCCAGCGCTGGAGCGCGCCAAGCGTCCAGCCGGCCACCGTGGGCAGGGCTTCGCCGGCGACCCGGACCGCAGCCGCCTCGGCCCGCAGGCGCGAGCCGTCGCAGGCCGGGCACAGCCGATACGACTGATACGAGCGCAGGAAGAACCGGATGTACGCCTTGTACTTCTTCGACTCCAGCCGCCGCAGGAACGGCAGCACCCCCTCGAAACTCTCGCCGCCTTGGCGCCCGCCGCGGAGGAGGACCGTCCGGGCCTTCTCCGGCAGACTCTCCCATGGCTCACCCCACGGGATCCCCGTCTCCCGCACGAAGCGTCTCAGCCGCTCCCGGCGCTTGCCGTAGCGGGGCTTGGTCCAGGGATCCAGCGCGCCGTCGGCGAGCGAGCGGCCGGGCTCGGGCACGATCCGGGCGGGGTCGTACTCGAGGAGCCATCCGAAGCCGTTGCACTCCGGGCAGGCGCCGTACGGGCTGTTGAACGAAAACAGGTTGGGCCGGGGCTCCGGCAAGGTGCGCCCGCAGTCGGGGCAGCAGCGGTGGCGGCTGAAGCGGACGCCCGAGCCGGGAGCGGCATCGCCGCGTCGGAAGAGAACGGCTTCCCCCTCGCCCTCCTCGTAGGCGCGCTCGATCGCCTCCGTGATCCGGGCCTTGGCCGTGCTCCCGAGGCGGACCCGATCCACGACCACGAACAGCGGGGTCCGACGCGTCAGGTCCTCGCCGGGATCGAGCTCGTCGAGGTGCCGCTCCTGCCCCGCGGCCAGCAGACGGATGAAGCCCAGCGATCGCAGGTTGTCGACCAGCACCTCGTGGGTCAGGGCGCCGGAGACAGGCAGCGCGAAGGTCACGTACCAGCCCGCTTCCTGGCCCCGCCCGGCGAGGGATTCGGCAGCCGCCGTGGGGGTCCAGGACCGGACGGGCACGTCGCACTCCGGACAGTGCGCTACGCCGACACGCGCGAAGAGCAGACGCAGGAAGTCGTACACTTCGGTCGCGGTCCCGACCGTGGATCGGCGATTGAGGATCTGATTCTTCTGCTCGATGGCGATCGCGGGTGGGAGTCCTTCGATCGCGTCGACGTCGGGCCGCGGCAGCCGGTCCAGGAACTGCTGGGCGTAGGTCGACAGCGAGGCCACGTAACGACGCTGGCCTTCGGCGTAGACCGTGTCGAGGGCGAGCGACGACTTCCCCGACCCGCTCACCCCGGTGACGACCGAAAGGCGGCCGCGCGGGAAGGCGACGTCGATGTCCTGCAGGTTGTTCTGTCGGGCGCCGCGAACGACGATCGCGGCACGGTCGACCTCGGAGTTCACGACCGGGGAGATCACGTCGACCGAATCTAGTGCCGTGAATCCGAAGTGTCTTGGCATCCGAGCTGTGCCGCAACTTCCGCGGGCCTTTGTTGCGACTCGTGCGGGATGGCGCCGCGTTCGGCGCGTTGGCATGGTGGGAGTGGCGGGATACCTTGACGACATGTCCCGTGACCCGCGCCCATCCCCGAGCCAGCGCAAGGCCTTGCGGGAGGAGTGCCTGTCCCATCTCGACGCCCTTTACGGGACCGCCCTGCGCATGACGGCCAACCGTCAGGATGCCGAGGATCTCGTTCAGGAGACCTTTTTCAAGGCCATCAAGAACCTCCATCGCTACCGCGACGACGGCGCCTGCAAGGCGTGGCTGTTTCGCATCCTCACGAACACCTACATCGACCGCTATCGAAAGGCGCGCCGCTCCCCGATCCCGGTCGAGCTCGACGAGGAGGGTGCGACCGGCCTCTACGATCGGATGGTCGGCACTCCGGGCGACGCCGGCACGCCGCCGCTGGATCTCCCGGACCTGGACGAATTCCTGGGTCGTTTCGTGGCCGACGAAGTCAAGCGGGCGCTGGACGGACTGCCCGAGATCTTCCGGAGCGCGATCGCGCTCCGCGACATCGAGGGGTTCACGTATCAGGAGATCGCCGACATGCTCGAGATCCCGATCGGGACCGTCATGAGCCGGCTGTTTCGAGGACGACGGCTTCTCCAGGACGCCCTCCGGGAATATGCGGTGGAGGAGGGCTACGTGCGGGCCCGCGAGGCGTCCTGAAGGTCGTTCGCCACCGCGCACGGAGGGGCTGATGCGCGGAGCGATCCCCGTCGCCCGGCTGGCTGGCATCCGCGTCACCGTGGACCCGACCTGGTTCGTGATCTTCCTGCTCGTGGCGTACTCGCTGGCGGTGGGATATCTGCCGCAGCAGCTCGCGGCCGTTTCCGCGGGTGTGCGCTGGGCGCTGGCGGCCGCGCTGGCGCTCCTCCTGTTCGTCTCCGTGCTCGCCCACGAGATGGCGCACGCCCTGGTCGCCCGTGCGCGTGCCGTGAACGTCGACGAGATCATGCTGTTCATCTTCGGCGGGGTCGCCAAGATGCGGGACGAGCCCCGCGACGCGAAGTCGGAATTCCTGATCGCCGCGGCGGGACCGCTGCTGTCGATCACCATGGGCGGTGCCATGCTGGGCGTCGGGAACCTCCTGCGCCTGCCGCAGGTCCTCGAGGTCGGGATCTGGTGGCTGGGGTTCATCAACGTGGCCCTCGCCATCTTCAATCTCGTGCCGGGATTCCCGCTGGACGGCGGCCGCATCCTGCGCGCGATACTCTGGTGGCGAACGGGGGACTTCGAGCGGGCCACCGTGGGGGCCGCGCGGACCGGGAAGGTCATCGCCGCGCTGCTCATGGGGCTGGGCCTCCTGCTGGCCCTCTTCACGGGCAACCTGTCATGGCTGTGGGAGGCGGTGATCGGCTGGTTCCTGTGGACCGCGGCCAGCCACAGCATCCGCGTGGCGCGGCTCCGCGACGCCGTCCTGGGCGTGACCGTCCGTGACATCATGACCGAGCGCGTGCCGGCGATCCGGGCCGACCAGGACCTGCGGGTCGCCCTTGCCCAGACCAGCCGTTACGAGGACCAGGCGCAGGTCGCCGTCATCGAGCCCGATGGAACGCTCGTTGGCGTAGTACGGCGGGACGCCCTGAGCGCCGCGGCCGCGGACGATCCGGGGCGTGAGGCGCGGGCCGTCGCCGAGTCGGCGAACGAGGATCAGGTGTTCGCCCCGGAGACGCCGGCCGAAGACGTGATCGCCCGGCTCGCCGGTGGCGGGGGCCTGCCGCTCGTCGTCGATGGCGGCCGGCTCGTCGGGACCGTCGACCCGCGGGCGCTCCTGGCCGCCCTCCGCCGGACGGAGGAAGGCGGTCCGCCGGCGGGATCGGCGTGACGGCGATCGGGGGGCTCCTTCTTAGAGGCCCGGTCCTCACGCCCCTCGATTCCCGCCGCGCCAGGGTCCACGAGGACGGGTTCGTCCGCATCTCCCCGGCGGGACGGATCCTGGAGACCGGCCCCTGGCCCCCCGACGTATGGGACGGCCCCGTGGTGGCGACGGGGCGGGCGCTCGTCCTGCCCGCCTTCGTGGACGCCCACGTCCACCTTCCGCAGATCGACCTGCGCGGCCGCTATGGGCCCGGGCTCATGGACTGGCTCGAGCGCTTCGTGTTCCCGACCGAAGCGCGCTTCGCCGATCCCGATCACGCCGCCGCCGTCGCCGAGCGCTTCTTCGCCGCGCTCGCCGCCGCGGGCGTCGGGTCGGCCGCCGTCTTCGCCACCGTTCATCAGGCCGCGACCGAGCGCGCCTTCGAGGCCGCCGACGCGAGCGGCCTCAGGGTCGTCATGGGCAAGGTCCTCATGGATCGGAACGCGCCGCCCGAGCTGCTCGAGGCGGCGGGGGACGGGATCGCGGCCAGCCTGGCCCTGGCGGAGCGGTGGGAGGGGTCGGCGGGGGGCCGGCTCCATACCGCGATCACGCCGCGCTTCGCACCCACCTCCACGCAGGATCTCCTGGATCGCTCCGGTCGGGCCGCGCGCGAGGCGGGGCTTCGCGTCCAGACCCATCTCTCCGAGCAACCCGAGGAGATCGCCGCCGTCCGAAGGCTGTTTCCCGACGCGGAGGACTACCTAGAGGTCTACGAGCGGGCCGGGCTCGTCCACGACCGGACGATCCTCGCGCATGCGGTCCACTGCGACGGCGATGCCTTCGGACGCATCGCCGCGGCCGGCGCCGCGGTTGCCTGCTGCCCGACTTCGAACGCCTTCCTGGGCTCGGGCCGCTTCCCGCTCCTGCCCGCGACCGCCGCGGGGGTCACCGTGGCGGCCGGCTCCGACGTCGGGGCGGGCCCCCAGCTCAGCCCGCTGGACGTCCTGCGTCACCTGGCCTATCTGGACGGGCGGCCGGCTCCGGAGGAGCTCCTGTTCCGGGGCACGGCCGCCGGCGCCCGGGCGCTTGGGATGGAGGGTATGACAGGCCGGCTCGAACCGGGCCTCGCCGCCGACCTCCTGCTGCTCGAGCCGCCCGCCTGCGCGGCCGGCGACCCGCTCGAGCGCTTCGCGCAGTGCGTCTTCCTGGGCCCGGAGACCAGGGTCGTGGCGACGATCGTGGAGGGTCGAATCGTCCACGGGGCGCTGCCTTCGCCGGGACCTGGCGACGCTCAGAAGCGATAGCCGATGCCGATCTGCGGCAGCGGCAGCAGGTCCCCCGAATCCGCCCAGTAGGTGAAGGCCGCCTCGAGGTTGACGGCGACCCGCTCCGTCATCGGCGACTCCCAGCCCACGC
>JBOHRQ010000082.1:0-8310 GCA_050732875.1 Gemmatimonadota bacterium
CCGTCGGAAGCCTTCTTTCGCCATGATCTCGAAGATGGGGCCCGTATAGGTGTCGAGCCCGGGATGGATGGCGTGCTCCCAGACGCTCTCGATCTCTCCGGTTTCGATCCGGCTGCGATTGGCGTGGACGAAGTGATACCAGAAACGAACGGCGTTGTCCGCAATTCGGTAACGCCAGGCAGTCGTACGCCCGGCCCCGAAGTTCCGCTCTCGACGTACCAGCTTGAGTTCCTCCAGCGTCTCGAGCGCGCGGCGCGCAACGTCCCGGCGATCACCGAGCCCCGCTCCATCGGCGATCTCCGTGATCCCGGTCCTGCCGCGAGCCACCGCGGTGAGAACGGCGCGATAGTCGCCGGGGAATCGAATTCCCTTCTCCTGTTCAATCAGGTTCTCCAACTGGAGATGCACCTCGCCGCGCGTCGACAGAATGGTCCGCCTCACCGCGTCGGCCAGGGGCTCGGCAGGTTCTATGGCTGCCAGATAGCGGGGCGTTCCACCCCAGATACCATAAGCGACCGCCCGGTCCCGGTCGGACCAGGAACGGGGCATCATCGACGCGGCATCGAAGTAATCGAACGGCCCCAGCTGCTCTCTCCAATGGATCCGACCGTAGAGCGGTGAATCGCCCGCCTCGAGCGCCGCCATCGTGGAAACCTGTGATCCGCAGAGAACGAGCGTCAGGTTCCGGCCCGTCACTTCACGATCCCACACCGCATTGAGCTGCGACACGACGTCCTCTTCGTGCCCCATGAGATACTGGAACTCGTCCAGGATGACGACCAGCGGTCGCTCCGCCGCGATTTCTGCCAGCTGGCGAAAGACCGTCCGCCAGGAGGGATAGTCATCGGGGTCGATCTCGCGGCCGCTCCATGTGGCCAATTCTCGCAGCAACTCCCGGCGGTTCTGGTCCGCCGTCGTATCGGCCGCCAGAAAATAGAATCGGCGATTCTCACCCCATACATAGTCGAGCAGGAAGGTCTTGCCGATGCGGCGACGCCCGTAAAGGAGGGCGAGGCGAGGCCCCGACGCATCGGCCAGGGCACGGAGCTCGCTGATCTGCGGCTCTCTGTCGACGAAGGGCCGGGCTTTATCCAGCTTGGTCACCATAGTGCTTATATAGTATACTGCATAAGCATCATGGTGAACAAGTGCCGCAGGGGTGGAGGACTCCCGGGTGGGGTACCCGCTGGACCGCTGAGTAAGTCGAATGGAACAGGACCCCGCGATCCGTTCGGTCTATCCGGCTGGACCGCTGTGCAAGTCGACTTGAATACGACGCGAGAGAGAGACCGCCCGCCGTGCCCGGCCCCCCCGGGCCGCGGCTACCGTCCCGCCGCCTCCTCGGGCACCCCCTCCGCCTCGGGCACCAGCGTCACCCGCACGAACCGCTCGGCCGGGAGCCAGCGGCGGGCGGCGTCGGTGATGGTGGCGGCGTCGAGAGCGGCGATCCGCTCCTCGTGCTCGAGGATCCGCCCCGGGTCGAGATCGTTGACCCACACGTCCTCGAGCTGGTCGATCCACCACACGTTTTCGCGCAGATCGGTCTCGAGCGCACGCCGCTGAGCCTCCCGCACCTTGGCGACCGTCGCCTCGTCGGCTCCCTCCTGGAGCGCCTCGATCTCCATGAAGAGGGTGTCGACCAGGGCCTCGATGCGGGCGGGATCGGCGCCGAAGCCGAGCCGCACCTGGTACTCCTCGTCCGGCCAGCGCTGCAGCCAGCCGGCGACCCGGACGCCGTAGGTGCCGCCCAGGTCCTCGCGCAGGACCTCGCGCAGACGGATCCTGAGGTACTCGACAAGCGAGCTCATGGCGTAGCGGCCCTCCGGGCTCCACGCCGCGTCGCCGGCGAAGACGATCTCGGTCCGGCTCTTGGGCTCGATCCCCTTCCGCACGGTTTTCCGGACGACGCCCGGCGGCGGGTCGATCCCGTTGTCCACCCATGTCTCTTCGCGGCCGGTCGAAGGCAGGCTTCCCAGCCAGTGCCGGACGAGCGGCAGGAGCGTGTCGGGATCGAAGGCGCCCACCAGGAAGAACGTGAAGTCGCCGGCGTCGGCGAAGCGGTTTCCGTAGATCGCGTGCGCCCGGTCGAGATCGATCCGCTCGACGCTCGCGACCGTCGCCAGCCAGGCCCGCGGATGGTGCTGGGCGAGCGTCTGCGAGAGCGTGTCCTGAAACACGGCCTCCGGGCTCGCCGACCGGTTGGCGAACGAGGTCCGGAGCCGCTGCCGGAAGGCCTCGAAGGCGTCGGGGTCCTCGCGCGGCGAGGTGAAGTAGAGCCAGACCAGCTCGAGCATGGTCTCGAGGTCCTCGGGGGACGCGCGCCCGGTGAACCCCTCCTGGAGACCGCCGATCCCTGGCCCGAGCGCGACCTTCTTCCCGGCCAGCGCCTTCTGGAGGGCGATCTTGTTCATGTCCCCGACACCGCCCTCCCGCACGACGGCGTCGGCGAACGCGGCGGTGACGACGAGGGAGTCGGGCGCGTGCGAGGTCCCGCCCGGACTCCACGCCTGGAGCAGGATCTCGTCGGCCTTGAAGTCGGTCGGCCGGGCGACCACGCGGACCCCGTTGCCGAACGTCCACTCGACAGCGCCGATCGGCTCGAAGGTCCGGGTCGCCGTCAGCGCCCCGGGCTCGGGCGGCGCGTCGACCAGCGGGCCGGTCGCGACCTCGTCCTCCCAGGGCTCGATCTCCGCCGCCTCGACCGCCGTCACGATGGCCAGCAGGTCCTCGTCCGCGGGCGCGGTCAACCCCTCCCTCTCGGGCGCGCTCACGACAACGACCCGGTCCTCGTCGGTCAGCCATTCGTCGGCGACCCGGTTCACCTCATCGAGCGTGATCTCCGGCACGAAGCGCTGGTGGAGCGGCCATGCCGCCTCGATCCCGGGCGCCGGCTCGTCCTCGAGGAAATGCTGCATGTAGAGACCGGCATAGCTCTGCGATTCCGTCTTCTCGCGTTCCAGGTACGCGCTCTCGACCTCGCGCAGGAGCTCGGCCTCGGCGCGCTCGAGCTCGGACGGGTTGAAACCGTGGCGGGCGGCCCGCTCGGCCTCGGTGAGGAGGGACTCGATCCCGGTCTTCGCCCCGCCGTCAGGGACGACCGCGGCCAGGACGGACACCTCTCCCGGTCGCACGAACCGCCCCTGTCCGGCGAACGCGAAGATGAACGGCGCGTCCGGACGCTGGACGATCTCCTCGAAGCGCGCGTTCAGCATGCGGTCGTGGAGCGCCTCGACGATCGAGCGCCGATAGGCGGCCACCGTCCCCGTCTCGCGGAGGGCGTGCTTGTTGTAGAGGGTGACGGTCGTGACCCGCGCCTCCGGGTCGGTCGCCACCGAGACCAGCGTCTCCGTGTGCCCGGGCACCGGGAACACCTCGCGCGGACGCGCGCCCTCGGCCGCCGGGATCGCACCGAAGTGGCGCTCGATGGTGGCGACCATCGAGTCGGCCTCGAAGTCGCCGACCGCGATCACCGCCATGAGCCCGGGCCGGTACCAGTCCTCGTAGAAGCGGCGGACGGCCTCGACCGGCGCGTCCTCGATGATCTCCTTCTCGCCGATCGGGAGCCGCACGGCATAGCGCGAGTCCTTGAAGATGACCGGCAGGTGCTCGTCCAGCATCCGCATCTCGGCGCCCCGGCCGAGGCGCCATTCCTCGACCACGACTGGCCGCTCGCGGGCCAGCGCGTCAGGGTCGAGCGCGATCCCGTGCGCCCAGTCCTCGAGGATCTGGAAGCCGGTCTCGACGACGGCCGCGCTGTCGGTCGGCACGGTCAGCATGTAGACGGTCTCGTCGAAGCTCGTGAAGGCGTTGACGTCGGGGCCGAAGCGCATCCCGATCGACTCCAGGTAGTCGACCAGCTCCTGTTCCCCGAAGTGCGTCGTCCCGTTGAACGCCATGTGCTCGAGGAGATGCGCGAGACCCCGCTGGTCCTCCTCCTCCAGCACCGAGCCCGCGTCCACGACCAGCCGCAGCTCCGCGCGCTCGCGGGGCTCCCGGTTCTCGCGCACGTAGTACTGGAGCCCGTTGGCGAGAGTGCCGTGGCTGACGAGGGGGTCCAACGGTAGGCTGTCGGTCGGCACCAGCGCCTCCTGTCCCCGGACAGGGGACGCGAAGAGGAGCGTCCCGAACGCGACAGCGGGAAGCCACTTCATGTCCCTTCCTCCCGGATCAATGTTCCACGCGATTTACACACGGCGCGACGAGAAAGGCCACGGCCGGAACGCATCGACCGCATTACCCCCGCCGCAAGCCTCCCAGCCGGATCGCGCCCTGGCGCGCCTCCTCGGCGAGGGTGCGCATCTCGGGATCGGCATGGGACCACGCCGCGAGCGCGGCCGCGTAGCCCTCGCGTGCCTCCTCGAAGCGCCCCAGCTCCTCGTAGATCTTCGCCGCCCGGAAGCGCGCCATCGGATTCAATGTCAGTGACCCGAAGTAGCGGAGGGCGTCTTCCGGTCGCCCCGCCTCGAGCAGGATCTCGCCCAGGGACCAGCGGATCAGCTCACTGCCTCCGTGTCGGATCTGGTGGCCGGTCGCATCCCGGCGCGCCGATTCGAGGAGCCGGATCGACCGCTCCAGATCGTCGTGCCGCCAGGCGGTCAGGCCTTCCAGGGCTCGGACGACCCCCGCCCCATAGCGCGCATCGGCCGAGTCCCCCGCCTGGAGGCTGCTCTCGGATGCCTCCCGGACGCGGCCCACGATCTCCTCCACGGCGACCCAATCTCCGCGCTCGGCGGCCCAAGCACCGACCTGGAGGCCGAACTCGGGCACGAACGGGAAATCGTCCTCGGCGTAGAGCTCGATCGCGGTGGCGAACGCCGCATCGAGCCGCTCTCGCGGGACGGGATAGCCCAGGAAGTGCGCGTAATAAAGCAAGATGGAAGGGACGCCCGGCGGCAAGGCCTGCTTGCTCTCCTCGAGCGTGGCGAGGGCAGCGCCGACCCGTCCCGTTTTGATGCGGTTGAACATGAACTGGATGATCTCGAAAAGTTCGGCTCCGGGATTCGGGCCCGGCGTGCGCCGCGCGGCGGTGAGCACCCGCCCCTGCTCCTCCAGGAGCGTCGGATGGCCGAGCGTCTGGATCGCCAGGGCCGCCAGCGCCATCGAGCTCGTGTCGATCGCGGCCCACGCGCGGGTCCGGGTCGCGGAGTCGCCGAACGCGATCCCGAGCGCCATCTGGAAGCGCTCCGCCGTGTGGCTCCCGGCCGCCAGCTCCTGGTAGGCGGCCACCCGCTCCGTGGCGAGCGCGCTGTCGGCGTGCTGCAGAAAGGCGGCCTCGATGTAGTGGATGTAGGCGGGGCCGAAGCGCGGGTCGAGCCGGATCGCCTGGCCGAACGAGCGCTCGATCCCCTCCATCGGGAGAAGCGCCTGCTCGCCCAGGTGCGTCACCTGCTCGCCGTTCATGTACCAGACCTCCGGGTCGTCCGGGTAGCGGGCCACCGCCTTCTCCATCGGCTCGATCCCGTCCAGCGTGCCGCGGTGGAGCGCGAGCGCGGCATCGACGAGGATGGCTTCGCGCTCGGGGAGCCGATGCGCGTACCGCGCCGCCTGCTCGAACGCCGCCCCGGCGCGAGCGCTCGAGGCGTTCTCGATCCATCCGTAGCCGATCCCGATCCGGTAGAGGGCGAGGGCGAACGTCGAGTCGGCGGCGACCGCCTTCTCGTAGGCCGCGATCGCCTCCTCGAACTGCGAGCGGCGGTAGAGCGCCTCCCCCTCGAGGTACGCCTTGAGCGCCGGGAGCGAGCTCGTCGTGACGCGCGCCAGGCTGACGTCGGGCAGATCCTCCGCGTCCACTTCCAGGACTGCCTTGAGCACCTCGATCGAGAGCCGGTCGACCAGGGCGAAGACGCTGTCGGCCGGGCCCTGGACCTGGCCGCTCCCCAGGCTCGACCCGTCGCCGGCGTCGTAGATCTCGGCCGAGAGCCGCACCTCGGGGCCGATCGCGACCGCGTCGCCGGCCAGGACGTACCGCGCGCCGGCCTGCTTGCCGATCGCGATCTGGGTCGGCAGATCCGGCGCCTCCTCCCTCGGCGCCAGCTCCTCCAGCCGGGCCATGACCGTGCGGCTGTCGATCGTCCTCAGTCCCGCGGCGCCGTCCAGATTGGTCGAGAGCAGGTCCATCATGCCCTCGCGCCATTCGGCCAGCTCGGCGTCGTTGACACGGAAGGGGAGGACGGCGAGGCCGAGGCCGGCGCTCTCCGCGGTGGCGGTCGGAACTTCGAGCCCCGGCCCGCCGCGGAGGAGCAAAAAGGCGACGACGGCGGCGAGAATGGCCAGCCCCGCCGCCGCCCCGATGAGCGACTGTCGCTTGGTGAGCTCGGGGATCAGCCGCGTGGTGCGGCGGGCCGCGCCGGCCCCCGGCAGGCTCGACAGGGCGAAGAGCCGCCACTCATCGGGGACGCCCTTGAGCTGGCGCTTGCCCTTGTCCTCGAATCGGAACCCGGTCCCGGTGACCAGCTCCTTGGCCGTACTAGTGACCAGGATCTCGCCCGGCTCCGCCGCCGCCGCCGCCCGCGCACCGATGTGGACGGCGATCCCGCCCACCTCGCGCCCCTCGCGCTCGATCTCGCCGGCATGGACGCCCGCCCGCACCTCCAGCCCCAGCTCGCGCAGCGTCTCGCGGATCGCCCACGCGCAGCGAATCGCCGAAGCCGGCCGCTCGAACGTCGCCAGAAAGCCATCTCCCGCCGTGTTCGACTCGGTTCCCCCGAAGCGCCGGATCTCGCGCCGCACCCGCCCGTGGTGCTCGGACAGGAGCTCGTGCCAGCCGCGGTCGCCCAGCTCGGCGGCGCGCTCGGTGGAGCCGACGATGTCGGTGAAGAGGAGGGTCGCGAAGGAGCGGCCGGATCGCATCACGGCAAGATGTTCGTTTCCAAGGCGGGACGGGGCAATGCCAGTCGGAATCGTTGGGTGCCCTCAGGCTTCACCGAGACGCATCGCGATCGGACTCCCTGAGCTCGTTCTCCACCCGTTCCACGACCCCCCTCACGCTGCCCAGGATCGAAGCCCGATCGAGCATGTCCTCCTCGTATTCGTAAGACTCGTATCGGAGCTGGACCGCGAAGTCCGACAAATCGACCAGATCCCAGAAGACATCCGGCACCGCCGAGCCGCCGTCTTCCAGCAGTACGAGCAACGCTTCCAGATCATGCGTTCGCGGGTACTGTTGGCCGGCCAGGCTGAGCCAGGCCTTGATCGCCTTCTCCACCGACTGCTGCGCGTGAAAGCCGAAAATCTCCTCGGCGAAGGTGCTCGGATCGTTCATCCCTTCGAGGGCCCGCAGGTCCTTCCGGGCCACCTCGAGCAGAAGATCTGCGTGATCAGGGTCGCTCATACAGCACTCGACCCTGACGCAGAGCGCGTCCCACGATGTGGTTCGGGGACCGGCGCCAGCGCTCGAGCTCGTCGACGCTGTAGAGGAGCAGATCCTTGGCGATCCTCATCCCCGACAGGGCCCGACGAGCACGGCGGAGCTGCCCGCGACGGCTTCGATGAGGTCCGAACGGCTGCCGGTCGACCACGAGTAGATCGACGTCCGAAGCGGGCCCCGCATCCCGGCTGGCGGATGACCCGAAGAGGACGATCATCTCGGGATCCATCGCATCCACGAGCCGTTCGACGATCTCGTCCATGATTCCGGGCGCCGCCGTCCCGGCGCTCCGCTCGCGAACGACGGCAGGAGCCGATTCCGCGCGGGCTGCGACCGGGCGGATGCGCTCGTTCTCCCGAGCTTCGTCCCGCTTGGCCTCGTGCAGCTCCCAGCGCTTCTGGAGGTCCAGCCAGAAGTCAGGGGTCGTTTCGAAGAGCCGCGCCAGACGGAGGGCGGTATCGGGGGTGATCGCACGCCGCCGATTGATGATCTGGTTCACTCGTTGAAAGGGGACCTCCAGGCGCCGGGCGAGCTCGGTCTGCGTCATGTTGTGGGGTTGGAGGAACTCCTGCTTCAGGATCTCCCCGGGGTGAGGCGGGCTCGGATCGACCATGGCGTTGCGTCAGTATACCGTTGAATCGTACAGTAATGCAACTTGACGGGCGCTCGACGTGCACGTTCAAGCGGGAGCCTGTGACCGACTTCGGGACAGGGGCGTCGACGCCGTCCATGCCATAACGGCCGGCTTCGCGCAGGCGAGCGACGCGGAGATCCTCGAGCATTCCATCGGGGAGGATCGGATCGTCGTCACGCGGAGCTACCGTCACTTCGCCCCCCTCGTCGAGGCCTGCGTCCGGCACGGCCGGCGATTCCCGGGGGTTCTATTCCTCTCGCCTTCGATTCCCCCGCGCAGTCTGGAGGCCCACGTTCAGGCGATCGAGCGG
>JBOHRQ010000083.1:0-8274 GCA_050732875.1 Gemmatimonadota bacterium
GGCTTCGGCCGGCGGACCACTTCTCTCGTTTCACCGGTAGCGACGGAGGTGACTTGAAGGAGTCCGGTTGGAAACGCTGACGACGACCCTCATGATCGGCGCCCTGGCGGCCGTGGTCCTGGTGGCGGTGTGGTGGGACCTGAAAGAACGTCGGGTCCCGAACGCCCTCACCGTGACCGGCCTCACGCTGGCCCTGGGCCTCCGGGCGCTGGGCGGGATCGACCCGCTCGTCTCCGGCCTCCAGGGGGCCGGGCTCGCGCTCGTCCTGGGGCTTCCCCTGGTAGCGCTGGGCGGATTGGGCGGCGGCGACGCCAAGCTGATGGCCGCGGTCGGCGCCTTCCTGGGACCCGGCCAACTCCTGTTGGCGCTCGCCGTGACCGCCATCGTTGGCGGGATCATGGCGCTCGTGCTCGCCTTCCACAGGGGTGCGGTCCAGGAGGTGTTTCTTGACGCGGCGGCCGTCGCGGCACGCCCGCTGGGCCTGGCGCCCGACCGGCCGCGGCGGACGATCCGCAGCCCCAACGCAATCACGATCCCCTACGCCGTGCCGATCGCGATCGGCGCGCTCATGATCGTGTGGCTGGCGTGAGGCGGCGCCGTCACGACGCGGGGCAGTCGGTCCTCGAGCTGGCGATCGCCATGCCGGTCCTGCTGGCGCTCCTGGTCGGGATCTTCGAGTTCGGGATCGCCTGGAACCGGAAGCAGGTCCTCACCAACGCCGCCCGCGAGGGCGCGCGGATGGGGGTGCTGGACCTGGCGCAAAACGCGGACGTCGATTTGACCGTCGACACCTACCTGACGAGCGCGGGCATCAACCCGGCCGACGTGACCAAGGTCTACGCCGGGATCGGAGCCCCCACCGGACAGACCGTCACGATCACCCTCTCCCTGAACCATCAGCTGGCGTTCGTCGGGCCCATCGTGGGCCTTCTGGGAGGCTCGATACCCGGGGTCGTCACCCTGGCGAGCACCGTCAACATGCGACACGAATAGGCAGGCAAACCCATGCGAAGGAACCGCATCTGGATCGCCCTCGTCCTGGCCGCCATCTCGGGCGTCGCGGCCGGCGCGCTGGCGCTGAACTTCCTCGGCAACCGCCCGTCCATCCTCCCCTCCCCGGCCGTCGCATCGACGGCGTCGGTGGCGGTGGCCGCGCGCGACCTGGACGTCGGCTCGGTGGTCGGGCCCGAGGACGTTCGGATGGTCGAGTGGCCGGGGGACGCCGTTCCCCAGAACTACGCCCGCTCTCCGGAGGAGGTCGTCGGCCGCGGCCTGATCACCCGCGTCCTGGCCGGCGAGCCGCTCCTCCTGACCAAGCTGGCGGGCAAGGGCGCCGGCGGCGGGCTCCCCATCACCATTCCCGAGGGCATGCGCGCGGTCAGCGTGAAGGTCAACGAGGTGATCGGCGTGGCGGGGTTCGTGTTGCCGGGAACGCGGGTGGACATCCTGGTCACGCTCAATCCGACCGCCGAGAGGAGCGCCGCCACGACGCGGGTCATCCTGCAGAACGTCCAGGTGTTGACGGCCGGCCAGATCATCCAGCGCGACGCCGAGGGCACGCCCCAACCCGTTCCGCTCGTCACCCTTCTCGTCACGCCCCACGAGGCGGAGCAGCTCACGCTGGCCGCCACCGAAGGGCAGATCCAGCTCGCCCTCCGGAACACCCTCGACACTGAGGAGGTCGATACCGAGGGGGCGCGCGTGACGAACCTGGTGCGCGGTGGGGAGAAGCCCGCAGCGCCCGATAATCGTCGGATTCGGCGGACGCCGGCGCCGGCCCGGACGTCCGACAACGTCGAGGTTTACAACGGTGCCGAGCGCACGGTCATGTCGTTCTAGGAACCGGGGAAGACAGAGGGAAGGAAGAACGATGTTGAGTCCAGCGAACCGAGAGTCCGAAGAGCGCGGCGCCACGATCGTCCTGGTCGCGCTGGCGCTGACCGCCCTCATGTCGGTGGTGGCGCTGGCCATCGACGTGGGGATGATGTTGAACTCTAAGAGCGAGGCCCAGCGCGCGGCCGACGCGGGCGCCATGGCGGGGGCGGGGATGCTGCTCTCGATGTGGGGGGCGGACGACGCCGTCAGCGGACCCGCGGCCGAGGCGGAAGCCATCAAGTTCGGGGAGATGAACAACGTCTTCGACCAGATGGCGGACGTCCGGCCGGAAGACGTGGACGTGGACCTGGTCGACGACGAGGTCACGGTCCGCGTGACCCGGGAAACGTCGCGCGGGAACGCCGTCCTGACCTGGTTCGCGCGCGTCTTCGGCGTGAACGAGGTGGACATCGGCGCCGACGCGACCGCCAAGGTGGACCTGGCCTCGAGCGCGACCTGCGTCAAGCCGTGGACAATTCCCGACGCGTGGGACGACGCCAACGGGGACGAGATCTACGATCCCGGGGAGTACTACCAGGCGGAGGAGACCGGCTGGGGCACGGACTTCCGCGACGTGGGAGGCACTGGCTACGGCCAGATGCCCGACGATCTCTTTCAAGACTACACCGGCGACCGCGGCCGCCAGATCATGGTCAAGGCGGGAAATCCCAATCAGTCGACCGAGTCGGGGTGGTTCTACCCGTGGGACATCCCGATGCCGGACGGCCCCGATGCCGGCGGCGACAGGTACCGGGACAACATCATCAACTGCAACCCGACCCTCATCCAGATCGGCGAGCAGTTCGGCCAGGAGTACATGGTCGAGAACGGCAACATGGTCGGCCCGACCAAGCAGGGGGTCGATTCGTTGATCGCGCTCGACCCGAACGCCGAGTGGGACTACGAGTGCGAGTGCGTGACCGGAGTGATGGCGACCTACGGCACCTGGACGGCGAGCCCGCGGGTCGTCGTCGTGCCGTTCTACAACCCGACCTGGCCCATCGACCCCGGGAAGAAGCCGATCCAGTTCAACAATTTCGGCCTGATGTTCCTGGAGGAGATGCAGGGGAACACTGTGGTCGCGCGCTTCCTGGGCTACGCGCCGGGAAGCGGGCCCGGTGAGAACAACCCCGGGGTCAATCTCCTGAAAGTCAAGCTCATCGAGTAGGGGGCGCGGTGACCCAGCCCATCCACGGGGTCCTGATCACGGCCGATGACGACCTGCGCCGGGCCCTTCAGGACCCCGACGTCCGGCGGAAGCTGGATCTGGTTCTAGATTTCCCTATCTCCCTCACGGAGTTCAGCGCCGGCCATCTGGACGATCTGCGCGAGCGCGCGGCCGATCTCGTGCTCCTCGACGTGGAGGGCGATCCCGAGCTCGGCTGCCGCCTGGCGGAGATGATCTCCGAGTCCGGCGCCGCCCGCCGCATCGTGGCGGTTGGCCCCGGGCAGTCGCCGGATTTCCTCCTGCAGGCGATGCAATCGGGCGTTGCGGACTACCTAACCAAGCCGCTCGAGAAGCCGGCCCTCCTGGCCTCCATCGAGCGCGCCCGCCGGGGCATGGTCGCCCAGCCGGGGGCGGCCCGCAAGGCCGGCAGGATCTATGTGTTCTACAGCCCCAAAGGGGGCGGCGGATCGACCACCATCGCCACCAACCTGTCGATCCAGCTCCACCGGCTGACCGGGGAGCGGACGGTCCTGGTCGACCTCAACCTCGAGCTCGGCGAGGTGGCGGCGTTCCTGGGCCTCGAGCCGCGCTACGACTTCGCCGATCTGGCGAGGAACCTCCACCGCATGGACGCCGGGCTCCTGGCCAGCTACCTGACCCGCCACGAGACCGGCATCGACGTCCTGGCGGCGCCATATCGGCCCCAGATGGCGGATGGGCTGACCGACGACCAGGTCCTCCAGGTGTTGCGCCTTCTCAGACAGCACTACAGCTACGTTATCATCGACAGCCCCAAGGCGTTGACCCCGCGCACGGTGCACACGCTGGAAGCGGCCGACGGCGTCTTCATCGTGGCCCAGACCAACGTCCCGACCATCCAGAACATCCAGCGCTCTCTCGGACTCCTCGAGCACCTGACCCAGGGCGGGAAGGCGATCCGGCTGATCGTGAACCGTCACCAGAAGACCGGCGACATCACGCTGGCGGACCTGGAGCGCGCCGTGGAGATGGATGTCTACTGGACGATCCCGAACGACTACGCCGCGTTCTCGTACTCGATGAATGCCGGAAAGCCCCTGACTATGAACGAGGGCTCGGCGACCGCCCGCGAGCTGGAGGGACTGGCCGCCCGGGTCGCCGGCCTGACGGCCGAGGAGTCGGCGCGACCGGCGGGTCGGCTGGGCAATCTCCTCGGACGGCTCAGGGAGAAGATGCCCGGCAGCCCGCGCGGCAGTGAGGTCCGTTTGGTGCGGCATCCCCACGTCGAAGGCGAAACGGCATGAACCAGACCACCGATCGCTACGCAGCGCCTCTGATGCAGGATCGGGCTCCGGCCTCGGAGCCCGTGGCCCGCCACGGTCTCGGGGACACGTCCGAGATCCGCAGCAAGATCCACCGGCAGTTGCTGGAACGGCTCAATCTCTCGAACCTGGAGGCGTACAAGCGGGAGCAGGTCGTCACCGAGGTCCGGAGAGTGGTGCAGGAGCTGCTATCGCGCGAGTCGACTCCGCTCAATCACGAAGAGCGCGAGAGCCTTGTCGAGCAGGTGCTCCACGAGATCTTCGGTTTGGGTCCGCTAGAGCCTCTGCTGAGGGACCCGACCATATCCGACATCCTGGTGAACACCGCCCAGTCCGTCTTCGTCGAGCGGAACGGCCGTCTGGAGCGTACCGGCGTCCGGTTCAAGGACGACAAGCACCTGATGCAGGTGATCGACCGGATCGTCTCGGCGGTCGGCCGGCGCATCGACGACTCGAGCCCGATGGTGGACGCACGGCTCATGGACGGCTCGCGCGTGAACGCGATCATCCCTCCGCTGGCGATCGACGGGCCCCACGTCTCGATCCGCAAGTTCAAGAAGGACGTCCTGTCGGCCGAGGACCTGCAGCGTTACGAGACGCTCACGCCGCCCATGCTGGAGCTCCTGCAGGGAGTCGTGAAGTCGCGGCTGAACGTCCTGATCTCGGGTGGAACCGGCGCCGGGAAGACGACTCTCCTGAACGTCCTTTCGGGGTCGATCCCCCACGACGAGCGGATCGTGACGGTCGAGGACTCGGCCGAGCTGCAGCTTCGTCAGCCGCACGTGGTGCGCCTCGAGACGCGGCCGCCGAACGTCGAGGGCATGGGCGAGGTGACCGCGCGCCAGCTCGTGATCAACGCGCTCCGCATGCGACCCGACCGGATCATCGTCGGCGAGGTCCGCGGCTCGGAGTCGATCGATATGCTCCAGGCGATGAACACGGGCCACGACGGGTCCCTGACCACGCTGCACGCCAACAGCGCCCGGGACGCCCTGGCGCGCCTCGAGACCATGGTCTCGATGGCCAACCTGCACCTGCCCGAGAAGGCGATGCGGCAGCAGATCGCCAGCGCGCTGCAGGTGGTGATCCAGATCGCCCGTCTGTCCGACGGCCGGCGGCGACTGGTTTCGATCTCGGAGATCACCGGCATGGAAGGCGACGTGATCTCGATGCAGGAGATCTTCGTGTTCGAACGGCAGGGGATCGGCGAGGAGGGTGAGGTCCTGGGTCGCTACAAGGCCACCGGAATACGGCCGCGCTTCGCCGAGCGCTTCCAGACGTACGGCGTCGAGTTGCCGACCGCGCTGTTCGCGAACCCCGACTTCAACCTGAGCCTCGGGGGCCGGCGATGACCGCCGTCCTGGGGACCACCTGGGGGTCCGCCCTGATGGCCTTCGTGGCCGTCGGCTTCGGCGTTCTGGCGCTGGCGATCTTCTGGGAGTGGTGGACCGACAGCCGGCGACAGAAGGAGATCCGCCGCCGGATCGAGAACGAGGACGTCCTGGCGCACGGCTTCGAGACACTGTTGCGGGACCCCAAGCGCGCCCCGGGCTGGGCGGACCCGCTGACCGCCCGTCTCCCGCATCTCCAGGACCTCCAGCGCCTGCTCGATCAGACGGAGCTGGGCTGGCACGTGGGGACGTTCGTCATCCTGACGGTCGGCGTGGCGATGGCCTTCGGGATGGCGGGGCTGCTCTTTACCGGCTACTCGATCGTGGGCATCGCCGCCGCCATCCTCGGCGGCACGTTTCCGTACCTCTACGTGCGCCGCAAGCGGACGCAGCGCGAGAACGCGTTCCTCGAGGGGTTCGCCGACGGGATCGATCTGCTCGGCCGCGCGCTGCGCGCCGGCCACGCGTTCTCCACCGGGCTCCAGATGGTGTCCGAGGAGGCGGTCGAACCCGTCGCCAGCGAGTTCCGGAACGTGTTCGAGGAGCAGAAGTTCGGCCTCCCGCTGGACGAGGCGCTCTACGGCCTGACCGATCGGATGGACATCCCGGACGTCCACATCTTCGTGACCGCCGTGCTGATCCAGCGCGAGGTGGGGGGCAACCTGGCCGAGATCCTGGATACCCTCGCCGAGACGATCCGCGAGCGCTTCATGATCCGCCGGCAGGTTCGCGTCTACACCGCTCAGGGCCGGTTGACGGGCTATCTGCTGGCCGCGCTGCCCTTCGCCATGGCTTTCCTGATCACCCTCCTCAACCGCGACTATCTGGTGATCCTCTTCGAGGAGCCGATCGGCAAGGTCCTGGTCGCGGTCGCGCTTATCCTCCAGGTCGTCGGCTTCCTGGTCATCCGGCGCATCGTCCACATCGAGGTATAGCGCATGACCTACGTGATCGCGGTTCTCGTCATGACCAGCGTCATGCTGGTGGTCTTCGTGGCGGCCGTCCTGGTTCCGGCCCGCGGACGGGCCATCGAGGACCGCCTGGCCTCGCTGGAGCTGGAGCGGGACCGGAATCTGCCCCGCCGTGTCAAGCGCAGCCGCGAGAAGAGACGCCAGATCGAGGCGCTCATGAAGGTCCTGGGAGAGACGATCGCGAGCCGCCGCGAAGACACGACTTCGACCTGGCTGATGCTCGCCCGGGCGGGCTACCGGCGGCCCAACGCGGTGGCCATCTACTACACGACCCGGGTCCTGCTCGTCGCGGGCCTGGCGTTCGGCGGCATGACGCTGGCTTCGATCCTGGGGTCGGGCGCGATGGGCTCCCTGTTCGCGGCCGGCGTCGCCGCGCTGGTCGGGTGGCTGCTCCCGCAGTACGTGATCCGCCGGCGGACCCGGCAGCGAGCAAAGCAGATCCAGCTCTCGCTGCCGGACATGCTGGACATGATGGTCGTCTGCGTCGAGGCGGGGCTGGGCCTCAACCAGGCCATGCAGCGGGTCGCCGAGGAGCTGGGGACGATGAGCCCCGCGCTCAGCGAGGAGCTGCAGCTCACGAACCTCGAGATCCAGACCGGCATGCCGCGCGAGGAGGCGCTCAGGAACCTCGGGGAGCGGGCGCAGAGCCCCGACCTGAAGTCGCTGGTGGCGATGCTGATCCAGACCGACCGCTTCGGAACGTCGATAGCCCGCGCGCTCCGCGTCCACTCACGGACCTTGCGCACGAAGCGCCGCCAGCGCGCCGAGGAGCAGGCCGCCAAGACGACGATCAAGCTCGTCTTCCCGCTCGTCATCTTCATCTTCCCGGCCCTCCTCGTGGTCATCCTGGGGCCCGCGATCCTGCACATCATCCGGACGCTGGGCGGATTGGTCTGATCCATGGCACGCGAATCCGCGCTTTTCGATAGCCCGACCCCGGCCGCCGGGCAGGCCGACGCGCCCCCGGTACCGGGTTCGATCCTGGAGTCGGGCCTTTCCCCCGAGAGCGTCACCGCCCTGGCGGTCAAGATCCTCTACGTGCAGGGCGCCCAGAGCGGGCGGCGGCTCTCCGACCGGCTCCGGCTCCCGTTCGAGATCGTGGACGACATCCTGCTGGAGCTCCAGCAGCGCCACTACGTGGAGGTGGACGGCGTCCGCGGCCACGGCCGCGGCGGCTACGTCTTCGACCTGACCTCGGCCGGCCGGGATCGCGCCCGTGAGGCGACGGAGGCGAGCACCTACGTCGGCCCGGCGCCCGTCACCCTGGAGACCTATACCGAGTGGGTGGGTCGGCAGTCGGTCCTAGGGATGGCCATCGAGCCGGAGGAGATCCGGGCCTGCCTGTCGCATCTGGTGCTATCGCCCCACGTCCTGCGCCAGCTCGGGCCGGCCGTCAACTCGGGGCGCTCGCTCTTCCTCTACGGCCACGCGGGCAACGGGAAGACCGAGGCCGCCACCTCGATCCCCCGCATGCTGAAGGGCCGGATCTACCTGCCCTACGCCGTCGAGGTGGAGGGCCGGATCATCGTCCTCCAGGACCCCATGCATCACGAAACGGCCTCCGGCGA
>JBOHRQ010000084.1:0-7881 GCA_050732875.1 Gemmatimonadota bacterium
GCGAGCTCCAGGAGCGGATCACCTCGACCAAGCGGGGCTCGATCACCTCGGTGCAGGCGATCTACGTCCCCGCCGACGACCTGACCGACCCGGCCCCGGCCACCGCGTTCACCCACCTCGACGCGACCACCGTGCTGTCGCGGGCCATCGTCGAGAAGGGCATCTACCCGGCCGTCGACCCGCTCGACTCCACCAGCCGGATCCTCGACCCCAACTACATTGGCGAGGAGCATTACGCGGTCGCCCGCGAGGTGCAGCGGGTCTTGCAGCGCTACAAGGACCTCCAGGACATCATCGCGATTCTCGGGATGGACGAGCTCTCGGAGGAGGACAAGGAGCTGGTCGCCCGCGCGCGGCGGATCGAGCGCTTCCTCTCGCAGCCCTTCCACGTGGCCGAGGCGTTCACCGGCAGGCCCGGCAAGTTCGTCCGGCTGGAGGACACGATCCGCTCCTTCAAGGAAGTCGTCGAGGGAAAGTGGGATCACCTTCCCGAGCAGGCGTTCTACATGGTCGGGACGATCGAAGAGGCCGCCGAGGCGGCCAAGAAGTTCGAGGAATAAGGGTGGTGGCCGAGACCCGCCTCAAAGTCCGCATCATCACCCCCGAGCGGATCGCCTTCGACGGCGAGGCCGACGGGGTCGTGGCGACGGCCTACGATGGCGAGGTCGGGATCCTGCCCGGCCACGCGCCGATGATGGTCGTCCTCGGGATCGGCGAGTTCCGACTCCGCGCGGGTGACCGCTACGAGTGGTTCGCGATCGGGGAGGGCTTCCTGCACGTGCTGGACGACGTGGTCACCGTGCTGACCCCGTTCGCCGAGCACGCCCGCGAGATCGACGTCGAGGCGGCCCAGCGGCTGGAGATCACGACGGCCGACAATCCCCTCCTCCAGGGGTCGATTCTGGGGGAGGAGCAGCGCAAGCGGCTCGGCCGGCTCATGGAGCGGGTGGCCCGGAAGGGGAGCTGACCGGGGTCGAGCACGGCTTTCGAACACCTGCCTTCAAGCACCTTCCCCCGAATGGTCAGGACACGGGCTTTCCCCTCTTCCACCGGTTTTCCACACTCTCTCCACGGTCCCTGAAAAGCTCTGTGCCTTGCCCGCCGCAGGGTCCGCAAGGCTTCGAAACGGCTCTTGTGGATAACTGTGGAAAAGTTCCTCCTGGCTCGGCATCGAATCCCCTAAGCTATTCATCTATATAAGCTTGCGCGATTCTCTGGCGAATGGCGGCGAGGCCGCTAATGCACAAAGTGCCGGCCCCGCGGTAAACTAGTTCGAGAGCGAACGAACCAGGTCTCCCTGCTCGTCGTCCTCTTCTTCACGCTCGGATTCCGCGCCTTCGGACCGGGCGCCGATCCGCAGCCGGGCCTCGTCCGCCTCGGTGAACTCCATCCGGCAGTGACCTTCGAAGAACACGCCGGGCTCGATGACCAGCGAGCGCGTGACGACGTCCCCCTGAAGCCGGGCCCCTTTCTGCAGCTCGACCTGATCCGTCCCCATGACCTCGCCCTCCAGGGTGCCGGCGATCACCACCGTCCGCCCCAGGGCATTGCCCTCGAGCCGGCCCGTGTGCCCGATGATCAGGGCCTCGCCGACCTCGAGGTTCCCGCGAAACGTCCCGTCGAGACGGAGCGTCCCTTCGACCCGCGCCGTCCCCTCGCACTCGACACCCTGTCCCAACAGGGACTGCAACCCGTTGACGCCCTCCTTCTTCATCGCGCTTCCCCCTTCTCGCTCGCGGTCGAACAGCATGCTAGTGCGGCATACCCGAAGTCCCTTGCAGTACCGCGACCCCCGCTGCGCCCCGCGGGCGAGGCGCTACGAGGAGGAATGGCAGCGCCATTCCCCACGGGTCTGCAACGAAGCCTCCGGGGATCCAGCCGGCCTCGAATACCAGGGAATTTTGGATACGCCACACTGCTTTTCTACGCCACACAGGCTCAGTGCAAGTACGGGTCCGGATCCACCGCTCGGCCCGCCTTGCGGATCTCGTAGTGAAGGTGCGGCGCGGTCGAGCGCCCGCTGTTGCCGCTGTACGCGACCGCCTCCGCCCGCTCCACGCGCTGCCCCCGCTCGACGAGGAGCCGGGCATTGTGGGCGTAGAGGGTCTCGAGACCGCCCTCGTGCGCCATGACGACGTAGTGACCGAGAATGGAGTCGAAGCCGGTCTCGGTCACCCGCCCCGGCGCGGTGGCCAGCACGGGGGTCTCGCGTGGTACGGCGATGTCGACGCCGGTGTGTCCGTCCTGTCCCTCGAACCGGGCGGTGACGAAGCCCTTCACGGCGAGGGGCCACCCGCTCGGTGTCGCGTCCTCGACGGTGAGCGCCTCGCTGGGTCGCTCGTCGGGCGGCGGCACCCGGGCGGGTCGCTCTTCCGCCGGTGTTGGCTCGCCGGGCGGCGTATCGCCTGGCCGCTCCTCCGCCGGCCGCTCGTCGAGGATCGCCGGTCCTGCGGGCACCGCTTCGTCGGCCGTCCCTTCGTCGACCACGGGGACGGCGATGGCCGCGGCGGGCGACGGGAGATTCTCGAGGCCGGCCAGGCTCCGGATCTGCTGGTAGGTCCGCTCCGACCGCTCGAGGTTCTCGACGATCTCTCCGACCTTGCCGCGCTCCGCCTCGAGGCGCCTGTTCTCCCGCTCGAGCACGGCCAGCCGACCCGTCCGGCCGACCATGCCGCCGTACGTCCCGAGTCCGATCAGGACCAGGAGGCCGAGCGCTCCGATGAGAACGCCCAACCACCGGAGCGTCCGGTAGGAGAGCCGGATCCGCCGGACATTGCTCTCGTCTTCGGGGACGATCAGAAAGGTGAGGTGGCCGTCCCTCACGAGCCCCCGTGGGTCATCCGCTCCACGATCCGCTCCAGATCCTCGAACGAATAGAACTGAACCTCGAGCCGACCCTTGCCGGTGGCGTCGGCGTGGAGTCTCACCCGCGTTCCCAGGGCCCGCTGGAGATCCTCCTCGATCCGCTTGCGTTCGATTTCGTGGCCTTCGGGCGCCTTCGTCGCCGGCGCTTCCCGGCTTCGGGTTTCCCGCCGGACCAGCCGCTCGAGCTGCCGAACCGAGAGACCGTTCCGGACGACCTTCTTCGCGATCGCCTCCATCCGGCGCCGGTCACGAAGGCCCAGCAAGGCCCGCCCATGGCCCGCGGACAGAGACCGATCCCGCACCATCGCCTGGACCTCGTCGGGAAGCTCCAGCAGACGCAGGGCGTTGGCGACCGCCGGCCGGCTCCGCCCGACCCGCTCCGCGACATTCGCCTGCGTAAGGTCGAACCCATCGACCAGATCGCGGTAGCCGCTGGCCTCCTCGATCGGGTCGAGATCCTCCCGCTGGAGGTTTTCGACGAGCGCCATCTCCAGGAGCTCGCGATCGTCGACGTCGCGGACGACCACGGGGACGGAGGCGAGGCCCGCCCGGCGGGCCGCGCGCAGCCGCCGCTCTCCCGACACCAGCATGTAGCGGCCGTCCTCGAGGGGTGTCACGAGGAGCGGCTGGAGCACGCCCAGCTGCGCGATCGAGGCGGCGAGCTCGGCGATCCCCTCTTCGTCGAATCGGACGCGGGGCTGATGCCGGTTCGGGACGATCCGCCCGACCTCCACCCGGTCCCCGTCGGCCGGGGATCGCCGTTCCGCCTCCACGGCGGATTCTCCGAGCAGCGCGCCTAGGCCTTTGCCGAGCCGCTTTCGCTGGGTCGACACTTCTCGATCAGCTCCTCCGCGAGGTCCATGTAGCTCGTGGCTCCGGACGAAAGGATGTCGTACAGGATGACCGGCTTGCCGAAGCTCGGGGCCTCGGACAGCCGGACGTTCCGGGGAATGACGGTCTCGTAGACCTTGCCTCCGAAGTATTCGACGGCCTCCTGCTGCACCTGTCGGGCCAGATTGAGGCGGGCGTCATACATCGTGAGGAGCACGCCCTCGACCGCGAGCCGGGGGTTGAGCTTGCGTTGCACGATGCGGATCGTGCCCAGCAATTGCGACAGGCCCTCGAGCGCGTAGTATTCGCACTGGATCGGGATGAGGACCGAGTCCACCGCCGTCAGCGCGTTGAGGGTCAGGAGCCCGAGAGAGGGCGGACAGTCCACCAGTACCCACTCGTACCGTTCGCGGATGCCGTCCAGCGCTCCCCCCAGGCGGTGCTCCCGCCCGATCGCGCTGACGAGTTCGACCTCCGCCCCGAACAGGTCGACGGTGGCCGGGACGAGGTCCAGGTAAGGGATGCCGGTGGAGACGATGGCGTCCGCCAGCGGGAGCTCGTTGACGAGGACGTCGTAGATGTTGGCGTCGAGGGCGTCTTTGTCCACACCCACCCCGCTGGTGGCGTTCCCCTGAGGGTCGAGATCGACCAGTAGGGTTCGCCGCTCGGCCACGGCGAGAGAGGCGCAGACGTTCACCGCGGTCGTGGTCTTCCCTACTCCGCCCTTCTGGTTAGCCACGGCGACGACCCGTCCGGGGAGGGTTTCACGTGAAACATGACCTTTCGGCTCGGCCCGGAGGCTCTCCGGAGGAGGCGGGGCTGTTTCACGTGAAACACCGTCGGGATGGGAGCGGGCGTCCCCGCGCGTCACCGGCGGGTCGTCCGCGAAGAGGCGCTCTACCTCTCGCTCGAGCCGCTCCCGGGCAGCGCGAGCGGCCGCGCCGGTGAGGACATCTCCGGAGCCGTTGTTCTCTGTCGTTTTGGACCTCACTGCGCGCGTGCCTAAAGGATCGTGGACTGGACCCGACCGTTTCCCCGCCGAGGCGATGGCGAAGCAAAGACCGCTGCAATCTGCCCCCGAACGGGCCGGGGGGCAACCCACGGTCAATCGCCGGCGGCCACCCCTTCCTCGACGGGCACCTCAAACTTTGTCTTAAGCCACCATTGCTGAGCAAATGTTAGCAGATTCGATATAGCGTAGTAGAGCACTAGCCCGGCAGCGAGATTCAGAAAAACAAAGGTCATTACGATCGGCATCACGTATGTCATCGCCGCCATCCGCGGGTCGCTCGTGGTGAGCTTCGAGGAAGCCATCATCGACAGCCCGAGGAAGATCGGCAGGATGTAGAGCGGGTCGGCTTGCGACAGGTCCGGGAGCCACAGGAAGTCCTGCCCGCGGAACTCGATCGTCGACTGGAACACGAAGAACAGCGCGAACAGGATCGGCATCGGGAGCAGGTTCGGCAGGCATCCCCCGAGCGGGTTGACCTTCCGATCCTTGTACAGGCGCATGGTCTCCTGCTGCATCCGCTGCGGGTCGTCCTTGTGCCGCTCCCGGATCCGCTGGATCTCGGGCTGCAGCTCCTGCATCGCCCGGATCGAGCTGTACGACTTGGTGGTGAGCGGCCAGGTCACGATCCGCACGAGCACGGCGAAGACGACGATCACCAGTCCGTAGCTGGGGATGAACCGGTGCAGCCACAGCATGATCACGACGATCAGCTTGCCGAACGGCGAGATCATCCAGCGGATCCACGACCAGCCGTACTGGTTGACCTGATCCAGCCCGTCGTTGAGCGACGAGAGGCGCCCGTACTCCTGCGGGCCGAGGTAGAGGCGATGCGCGGCCACTCCCTCGGCGATCGGAGCGGCGACGCCGACTTCGATGGAGGGCAGGCTGTCGGTCGCCTCCCCGCGCATGGTGAGAGCGGACAGGGGTGGGCCGTCCTCGGGGGCAAGCACCATGGCCAGGAAGTACTTGTTGCGGAGCCCCGCCCAGTCGATCTCACCGCCCACGGACAGGCCGTCGCCTTCGTCGAGCTCCTCGGCGCTCGCGGTCAGGATGTCGCCGTCCACCCGTGCCACGCCTCGCAACTGCCCATAGTCGTCCCGGGGCTGCTTCTCGCTGGAGTGGAGGCGCGGTCCGAGGCCGGTCACCAGGACCCCCTCCACCGGGGCGCCGAACTCCACCCGGTAATCGATGACGTAGGTCGACGGGTCGAAGCGATAGGTCTGGACGACGGACTGTCCCCCCTCGCTCGAGGCCAGGCGCAGCAGGCGCGCCTGGCCGCCCTCGCCGAGCCGCATGGCGGTGTCGCTGGGTACGTAGGTCAGGGCGCTGAGCGGGATCCGCCGTCCGCCGACGTTCGCCGCCCGGGCCAGGAACGTGCCCTGTTCCGGAACCAGACGCACCGGTCCCGGCGTCGTATAGGAGGGGTGCTGGAGAAGCTCGATCTGCCGGAGCGTCCCGCCCCGGGGGTCGATCGCCAGCCGATAGAGCGGCGTCTCGATCACGATCGGTCGCGATGACGGTGCGGGCTGTGAGTCGGGGGGGCTCACGCCCGGCCCCGCTGCGGCCGTGTCGGCCGGTGGCGGGGCCAGGAGCGGGGGCTCCACGGTCGGGTCCCGGCCCTCCGTCTCGTCGGGGAGCGGAGGGTCCGCCACCCCGTCGCCGGTGGCGGTCGTGTCCGCGGGCGAGACCGGCGGCTCTCCGGTTCCCATCCGGCCGAACCACCACTGGCTGACGACCAGGACGGCCATCATGAGGATGACCGCCAGCAGAATCCGTCGCTGTTCGCTCACCCCTTCCTCGCCCCCGCCGGGGGAACGGGATCGTAGCCGCCGGCATGCCAGGGGTGGCAACGCAGCAGGCGCCGCCCGGCCAGCAGGGTGCCGTGCCACGCGCCGTGCGTCTCGATGGCCTCCCGCGAGTACCGGGAGCACGAGGGCTCGTACCGGCAGGGCGACGGCGACCATGCCATCGCGATCTGATACGCCCGGATCAACCCGAGGAGGATCGTCTTCAAGAGGTCTTCATCTCCTCCGCGAGCGCCTGAACGGCCCGCGCCAGGCCCTGGAAATCGAGCTCGTAAGCTCCGCGTCGGGCCCGCACGAGATAGTCGCGGGGCTCCGGGCGCGAGAGGAGCTCGGTCGCGAGAAGAGCCGTCAGGCGGCGTCGCAGCCGGTTCCGCTCGACGCTCGTGTGGCCGAACTTCGGCGTGATGCAGGTCGCCCTCGCCAGGCCCGCGGCCGGACGCCAGTAGAGCTCGAGCTGCGCCCCGCGGGCATGAGGACCGCGCAGGAGCCGCCGGATCTCGCGGCGGGTCGCGATGCGACGCTCCCGGGGGATGGCACCCACCGGAACTCGAGAGCCTCGGCGCCGGGCGGGACTAGCGCCGCTTGCGGGAAAACTCGGCCGAGACCGAGAGCCTGGCGCGACCCTTCCTGCGACGCCGGGAGAGGATCTTTCGCCCACCGCGGGTCTTCATGCGGGTACGGAATCCATGCTTGTTGCGCCGTTTGCGCCGGCTTGGCTGATACGTGCGCTTCATCGTGCTCTCGTGGGAAATGTGGACCGGAATATGCGGCTGAGAACGGCCGTCGAATGTATGGTTCTCCGTGCCTCCTCGTCAACCGGACCCGGCGTTCGTACTCGTTCCGTCGGCCGGTTGACACACCCACTCGCGCGGGCTACTATGAACTTCCTTTCGACGCGCGCCGCACGCTAAAAGACCTCATTCCCGTCCAAGCGGAGCACGGAGTCTTGCACCCAGCCGAACTGACCCCGCTCGAGGTGTGGTCCCTGATCCTCGACGAAACCAGAAAGAGCATCAACCCGCAGACGTTCAGCACCTGGCTCGAGCCGACCGAGGCCGTGGCCCTCACCGCCGACCAGCTGTTCGTCAACGTCAAGAACCAGTTCGCCGTCGACTACATCGAGGGCCAGTACGGTGCGGTCCTCGCCGACATCGTGACCTCGTTGTTCGAGGAGGAGCTGCGGATCGTCTTCCAGTCCATGGACGAAGGCGACGCCGAGCCGGCCCCGAGCCGAGCCGTTGCGGACGTGGCCTCCGCCCGGCCGGCCGTCCCCGGCGCCCGTTCCAGGGTCACGATCAACCTCGGGTTGCCCCTCAACCCGCGCTACACGTTCGACACCTTCGTGGTGGGCAACTCGAACCAGTACGC